>WQXZ01000044.1 GCA_009781525.1 Coriobacteriia bacterium
CCGACAGAGGATGATCCGCCGATGACGATCTTGCCACTTGCACCGTTACAGACGTATGCCGGAGCATTTGGGTCGACAGCGATGCAGTGATTGGCAACGATGATGTTTTGACCTTCTTTGCTCATTATGAAGTTGATGAAGTCCTGTGCTTCATCTGAGACATCCCCAGTGGTAATAATATTGAAGGGGCGGATGATGGGATATGCCCCCGATGCAGCGTTTGTGGTTGTTGCCGCAACGCCGTCGATGTCAAGTGCCTTGACGGTATCGTTCAGTGAACCCATAGAGATGAAGCCGATAGCGCGGTCATCACCCGACACGGTGGTCAGCATAACAGCGGTGGAGTTGGTGGTGACTGCATCGACAGTGATCGCGTCGACTTTTTTACCATCTGCGGTGACTTCCTGCACCTCGAACAGCTCAACAAAGGCGCTTCGTGTGCCAGAGCCATCCTCGCGAGTGACAACATTGATTACACCACTGAAGCCATCGTCTGTACCGGACTCTTCCTCTTTCTTTTCTTCCTCTTTTTTGTTGTCAGTGCAGCCAGCCAAAGGCAGGCTGAGTGACATGGCAAGCACCAGCGTCAAAGCCAGCAGCTTGCTGAACTTGAATCTTTCTTTCCTGTTTTCCTGCATGGTAAGTACCTTTCTGTCGGTTTTGTGTACCTGCTTTATGTGCGCGCAGGCACTCGGTAAAGGCTTCTGTCAACTTAGGTGCTTTACCCAGATTTAGACTTTGAAAGCGAGTTACTCTTGCGTTCAATAAACCTTCTGCACCAATCATAAAAAGGCTCTGTAAAGGGCTAGTGGTGGTTATTTAAAATCTATGTGAAGTGGCTCTGACAACTTGATGACAAAGCTTCTGCATGTCGCATGGTAGTGAGCCGATATGCTGCGAACGTTTTGGTAGGTTTACGACGCGCGCCTGCCTTATAAGCAGCAGCCCCCCCAGCCTGGAAATTAGCAACAATCAGATAACATAACTTGATATAGGTACGCTTAGATTATATTATGTTTCAAGTATTAATAACCGCATGCCGGCATACGTGTAGACATGCAAGCTGTGCGCATGCAAGTATGCGTTTCTTAACAGAAAACGAAAGGAAACGTAAAAAATGGCAAAGATACTGGGAATCGACCTGGGAACAACAAATTCAGCGATGGCGATCATGGAAGGTGGCGAGTCCACCATTATCGTTAACGCCGAAGGAGACCGCACCACTCCGAGTGTTGTCGGTTTTAGAAAGGACGGCGAAAGAGTAGTCGGCAAGGCTGCAAAGAACCAGGCAGTCACCAATCCCGAGAACACCGTCTCATCAATCAAGCGCTTTATTGGCCGCGAGTTCAAAGAAACAGCCAGCGAACGCGACACCGTCTCTTACAACGTTCACGCCGGCAAAGACGGTCGCGTGATGGTTGACATCGACGGTAAAGATTTCACCCCTGAAGAGATATCGGCAATCGTGCTGCAGAAACTGAAGACCGATGCTGAGCGCTACACTGGCTCAGCGATTACCAAGGCTATCATCACCGTACCCGCCTACTTCAACGATGCCCAGCGCCAGGCCACCAAGGATGCCGGTCGCATTGCCGGCCTTGAGGTCGAGCGCATCATCAATGAGCCGACGGCAGCAGCCCTGGCATATGGTATGGACAAAATCGGCCAGGACGAAAAGATCCTGGTGTTTGACCTTGGCGGAGGAACCTTTGATGTCTCAGTGCTTGAGATTTCCGAGGGCGTCTTTGAGGTTTTATCCACATCTGGAGACAATCACCTTGGTGGCGATGATTGGGATCAGCGCTTGATTAACTGGTTGGCAGATAAATTCTCTGCCGATACCGGTATAGACCTGCGCAACGACAAGATGGCGTTGCAGCGGCTTAAAGAAGCAGCTGAGAAAGCCAAGATGGAGCTGTCCTCGACTCAGCAGTCCAACATTAACCTGCCGTTTATCTCGGCTGATGCAGATGGTCCGAAGCACCTTGACTACTCGATTACCCGAGCGGAGTTCGAGCGAATCACTGATGATCTGCTGGAGCGATGCAAGAAGCCGATCGAGATGGCGCTGAAGGATGCAGGTCTTAGGGTTGGAGAGGTTGCAGAGGTGCTGCTGGTTGGTGGATCGACCAGGATGCCTGCGGTGCAGGAACTGGTTAAGAGCCTGACCGGCAAGGATCCGAATATGAGCGTAAATCCCGATGAGGTCGTTGCTCTTGGAGCTGCGGTTCAGGGTGGCGTTTTGGCTGGTGATGTTGAGGGCATTCTGTTGCTTGATGTCACACCGCTGTCACTTGGTGTCGAGACCATGGGTGGTGTGATGACTCGGATGATCGAGCGCAATACTACCATTCCAACCAGAAAGACCGAGATCTATAGTACTGCTTCAGATGGCCAGACCTCTGTCGAGATACATGTGCTGCAAGGTGAGCGCGAGATGGCTATCGGTAACAAGACCCTTGGCAAGTTTCATTTAACTGATATTCCTCCAGCACCACGTGGAATCCCGCAGATTGAGGTGACCTTCGATATCGACGCAAACGGTATCGTCAATGTCTCAGCTAAGGACAAAGGCACAGGCCACGAGCAGAAAATCACCATCTCTGGTTCAACTGCTCTGTCGGATGACGAAGTGGATCGCATGGTCAAGGATGCTGAGTCACATGCTGAGGAAGACGCTGCCAG
The DNA here is from genome assembly GCA_009781525.1 of Coriobacteriia bacterium. Lineage (GTDB taxonomy): Bacteria > Actinomycetota > Coriobacteriia > Coriobacteriales > UBA8131 > WQXZ01. The sequence continues at coordinate 2,686 of WQXZ01000044.1, forward strand.
AAAGGCAGAAGTCGAGATCAGGAACAATGCCGACAGTATGATCTATGCAACAGAAAAGACCATTGCTGACCTTGGTGACAAGGTTCCAGAAGAAACCAAGAGCGCAGTCAGCGACGCTATCGCAGAGCTGAAGACCGCGATTGAAGGTTCCGATGTTGACGAGATCACACTGAAGACTGAAGCCTTGCAGCAAGCCAGCTACAAACTGGCTGAGATCGTTTACGCCGATTCGCAGTCAGCTGTTGATTACAGTGACGCTGGTAGCGCCAGCGCAACCGATGCTGAAATCATCGATGCTGAGTACGAAGTCGTTGAAGAAGACGAAGACGAGTAGCATTGCTTGTAGTAAATACCAGTAGATAAACACTATAAAACGAAACTAAAACAGGTAGGTAAATGATGAGAGATGAAGACGAAAGCAGAGACCCGATGCAAGACAGAGACGATTTGCATAATGAGCCTTTTGACGAGTCTGAAGCTCAAAGTAAGCGGGAAGGCTGGCGCTCGCTGTTCGGAGACAGAAAAACCATATTTATCGATGCTTCCGATACAGAAGAAAGCGACGAAGCCGAAGATGGCTTGGAAGATGTGGATCTGTTGAAAGTAGCTCTGTCTGAACTGGCAGAGCTATATGACAGGGATGTCAGGCGACAGGCTGAATGGGATAACTATCGCAAGAGAACAAACGCAGAACGTATCGTTGAGAGACAGAGAGCTTCATCAAATCTGATCGAAAGATTGCTGCCGGTTATCGATGACCTGGAAAGAGCCGAGCAGCACAGCGAGGGAGCCAATGCAGAATCGATGGCAGAAGGCTTGCGAGCAGTGCTGACAAAGTTCACTGACGTGCTAGCATATGAAGGGCTTGAGACCATCAATCCTGAAGGAGAGGCGTTTGACATCAACCTGCACCAGGCAGTGGCACGCGTTGAAGAGGCAACTGTGTACGATGAGACGGTTATCAGTGTTTTCCAAAAAGGCTACAGCATAGCCGGCCGGGTGCTGAGACCAGCAATGGTTGCAGTTTCAAGCGGCGGACCAAAGCGTGTGCCAGATCCAGATAATAACGACACAGGTGATGAGTGAGCGCTGAGCAAGCAGGCGGTTTTTAAAGCAGGCAAGCTTTTTGCATAAAACAGACTGAGATTTTATCCACATGAAAAGGAGGTGAGAGGCTTAAATGGCTGACAAGAACTATTATGAGTTGCTCGGTGTGAGCCAGGAGGCTTCCACCGACGAGATAAGAAAAGCGTTTCGGAAGTTGGCGCGCGAGCATCACCCAGATGCGGGTGGTGACGAGGCGAAGTTCAAAGAGATATCGAATGCATTCGACGTGCTGTCTGATGCCGAGAAGCGATCAGAGTACGATGACATGCTGCGCTATGGAGCCTTCTTCGGCGCAGGCGGTGCTGGCGCTGGTGCTGGCGCGGGGTTTAATCGCGGGTCATATGGCCAGTATGGTAGGCACGGTCAGCCAACCGGCAACTGGCGCTCTGTTGTCAGCGACTTCAGCAATATCGGTGATATATTCAACCGTATGCGGTCGGGCGAAGGTGCCTTTGGTACCGAATGGGAGTTTCCTGGCCAGCCGACCAAGGGGCGCGACATTCAGGTGAATCTGGATATCAGTTTCGAGGACGCATTCAGTGGTGCCGAGAAGCGGGTGACTATAAAGACCGGAGACGGGAACAAAAAAGTTTTGGATGTGAAGATTCCTGCGGGAGCTGTTGATGGCGGTAAGCTGCGCTTCAAAGGCAAGGGTAACCCGGGAAGCAATGGCGGAGATGCCGGCGACCTGACTATCGTGACCAAGCTGAAGAAACATCCGCTGTACAGCCGCAAAGGTGCGGATGTATTAATGGATCTGCCCGTTTCGATTACCGAAGCGGCGCTTGGCTCGCAAGTTGTAATTCCGGCTCCTGATGGCACCATGGTCAAGCTGCGGGTTCCAGCTGGAAGTTCGGACAGTAAGGTGCTGAGCGTCAAGAGCAAAGGAGCGCCGCGGGTTAAAGGCACTGGACTCGGTGACCTGCGCGTTACGCTGAAGGTGACGCTGCCCAAGTCGCTGAATGATCAGCAGCAGGCGGCTCTGCATCGCTTTGCTGAAGCAAGTGACCCTACATCTGCTGACATCAGACCGCTGATTGCTGAGCTGACGGCGGCGATTAACCTGTCACCCGCAGCCGAATCAAGCGCACTGATCGATTCAGACAGTGCACAGACAAAAGAGGTGACAAATGACTGACCGAAATCGGCCATTGTTCATGATAAGTGTGGCAGCCGAGCTGTCAGGCTTGCATCCGCAGACCTTGCGGATCTATGAAACCCGAGGCCTGGTGACTCCACAGCGTTCGTCGGGCAACACCCGGTTGTACTCGCAGGCTGACATCGATCGGCTGGAGCTGGTTGGGCAGCTGACTGCGGAGGGAATCAACCTGGCAGGCGTGCTGCGCATCATCGACCTGCAACGCAGGCTGGACGAGCAGACAGAGCTTTACGAGCACCAGCGCCAGTTGCTGGCCAAGCTTGAGAAGCGAGTGCATGAATACGAACTTCGGGATAAGATCACGGCTTTGGCAAAGGTCAGTTCGCAGGCATTGCGAACGGTTGGCTCTAGTAGCGATGCGGTGGCTGGCGCGGTGGGCGCAGCAGCCAGCAGCGCGTCCGTCGCTGCTGTGCCCCCCACAGCAGCAGCCAGCGATGGTACTGCGGCCAAACCAACCCATCCCGACCACACTACGACCCCCAGCAACAGCAACTAACAGGAGACAAAGCATGCGTTTAGACAAACTATCAATATCTGCCCAGGAGGCGTTTCAGCAGGCGATGGGAGTCGCAGGCGATATCGGTTCGGCAATGCTAGAGCCTGAGCACATGCTCAAGGCGCTACTCGATGCCCGCGAAGGTAACCTGACCAGCTTAATCGAGCGGGTCGGTGCTTCGCTACCAGCGATTGCCAGTGCTCTTGCTGACGAACTTGAGAATGCACCCAAGGTCAGCGGCGGGGGAGTAATGGGTATGCCTATTCCTTCGCAGCGTTTTATCGCGGCGATCGACGCGGCAGAAAAAGTCGCTGCCCGCCTTGAGGATAACTTTACAACCACCGAACACATCCTGATCGGACTGGCAGACGACAAGGGGACAGCCGGCAAAGTGCTGGCGGTTGCCGGTGTCACCGCTACCCGTCTAGAACAGGTCTATAGCGAACTGCGCGGGTCGACCCGTGTTACCGAGCAGGATTTTAAAACTGAATTCGAGTCCCTTGAGCGCTATGGACGCAACCTGACCGAAGCTGCCCGCGCGGGCAAACTTGACCCAGTCATCGGGCGCTCGGACGAGATCCGTCGCACGATTCAGGTGCTCTCGCGTCGCACCAAGAACAACCCCTGCCTGATCGGTGAGCCAGGCACCGGCAAGACCGCCATCGTCGAGGGGCTTGCACAGCGCATTGTGGCTGGCGACGTGCCATCTTCTCTGGCTGATCGCGAGATTGTGGCGCTTGACCTGGCTGCCATGCTGGCTGGTGCTAAATACCGCGGCGAGTTCGAGGATCGCTTCAAAGCTGTGCTGCGCGAGGTCGAGCAGTCCGAAGGCCGCATCATCCTGTTTATCGATGAGCTGCACACGATTGTCGGCGCAGGCTCAACCTCCGATGGATCGCTCGATGCCGGCAACATGCTCAAACCCGCCTTATCGCGTGGGGAGCTGCACGCCATCGGTGCGACCACGCTTGACGAGTATCGTAGATACGTGGAGAAGGACGCCGCTCTTGAGCGCCGCTTCCAAACCGTCTATGTAGGTGAGCCGACCGTGGAGGACACCATCTCGATTCTACGCGGGCTGAAGGAGAAGTACGAGATCCATCATGGTGTGCGTATCACTGATGCAGCGATTGTCGCTGCAGCCGAGCTTTCGAACCGCTACATCTCAGACCGCTTCCTGCCTGACAAGGCAATCGACCTGATGGATGAGGCTGCCAGTCGCTTGCGGATCGAAATTGATTCGATGCCCGAAGAGGTTGATGCGACCGAGCGAGCTCTTATTCAGATGCAGATTGAAGAGCAGGCCTTGCTAAAAGAGACCGACAGTGCCTCAGCCGAACGGCTGCAGATTCTGCGCGATGACATTCAGCAGGTAGAAACCAGGCTGGACGAGCTCAAAGCCAGCTGGCTGAGCGAAAAGGATGCAATCGGGCGGGTGCAGTCACTCAAGGCCCAGCTGGAGCAGGCGCAAAACGAATACGAAAGAGCCACGCGTGATGGAGAGTTGGCAGCAGCCAGCGAGCTACGCTACTCAACCATACCCGCCCTTGATAGTGAGCTGATCGAGGCGACTGATTATCTTGAGAGCCGGCAAGCTGCCGGTGTGATGCTGAAAGAAGAAGTGACTGAAGAAGAGATCGCGCAGGTCGTTTCGGTCTGGACCGGCATTCCAGTAGCCAAGATGATGCAGGGTGAGCTGGATAAACTGGTTCATCTTGAAGACGAACTGCATAAAAGAGTGATCGGCCAGAACCAGGCAGTATCAGCCATCTCTGGAGCGATTCGCCGCTCCCGTGCGGGGCTCGCTGACCCTGATAAGCCGATCGGGTCGTTTCTTTTCTTGGGGCCGACCGGTGTCGGCAAAACCGAGCTGGCTAAGACCTTGGCAGCCTTCATGTTTGACAGCGAGCGCTCTCTGGTTCGCATAGACATGAGTGAATATATGGAGAAATTCTCGGTTCAGCGCCTGATCGGTGCCCCTCCTGGTTATGTCGGGTACGAAGAAGGCGGGCAGCTGACAGAAGCAGTGCGCCGCCGTCCGTACTGCGTTATTCTGCTCGATGAGATCGAGAAGGCGCATCCGGACGTCTTTAACATTTTGCTACAGGTGTTAGATGATGGGCGTCTGACCGATGGACAAGGTCGCGTTGTTAACTTCAAGAATGCTGTGATAATTATGACATCCAATGTCGGTAGCCAGTTCATACGTGACTTTAAGCTACGTGGATCCGTGGGTGCTCCAAGCTTAAGTGATCTTGGTATGACTTTAGGCAGCAACGCGGGAGATATGGCAGCACGGATGAGCGAGAGCGGCGGACTTGGTGGCATGATGCGAGAAACCATGGAGGAAGCCCAGCGTGCAATGGGCATGCAGGGTGAAGGCCAGGGAAACATTCAGCGCAAGCCAGCAGACTATGATATGGATGAGGACGAAATCGATGATTCAAAGCTAGAAAGAGCAATCGATGAAGCCCTGCGTGCGACTTTCAGACCGGAGTTCTTGAACCGGATTGATGACATAATTATCTTTCACTCACTTGATATGGAGAATCTGGATGGGATCATTGAGTTGCAGCTGGCAGATGTCAAGAAGCGTCTAGCTGGTCGAAAGGTCGATGTACGGATCAGTGGGGCAGTTGCCCAGCAACTTAGCATTGATGGTTTTGATCCTGTCTATGGAGCAAGACCTTTACGTCGCCTGATTCAGCGTAACATCGTTGACCTGCTGGCTAACGAGATCGTTGCCGGCAATATCCACGAAGGTGATCGCGTGCTCGTTGACCTTGATAGGAATTATAACTACATTGTGAAGATTCTAGAGTAGCTACTCTCATAGCATTAATACCTTGTGCCTTTTCTGGTCTTTGTTATGCTAGACTCGTATTACAGTAATACGAACAAGGGAGATTTTCGTGGACGCTATGGTTACTGCACGTGTTCCGATTGAGATTAAAAAGCGAGCAAGCATAGCTTTTGAGTCGCTAGGGGTTACTCCGACCCAGGCAATCAACGCCTTGTATGAGTATGTTGTCAAGTTCAACAGCTTGCCAGATTTTCGCTCAGAAGAACAGATTCTGTACGAAGGGCGCGAGCGGGTTTTAGACCCTCAGACAATGACACCCAAGATACAAAGAATGATTGCGGCAATGAAGGCGATTGAAAACCAGGAGCCAATCGACTGGGGTGAAGATGCAGGAAAATCATCTATCGAACTACTAAAGGAGGCTAAGGATGAACGAGCTAAAAGTCTTCTTGGATACAAATATCTTATTTGACTATCTTTCTGGCAGGGTGCCTTTTTATGCTCCTGCTCGGAACTTAGCAATCATGAGTGCTTTTGGCGACATTCGACTTTTTGTCTCTGGGAAATCATTTACTGACATTTTCTATGTGATGAAACGACTGACTGATCCAAAGAATATTCAGGATTTGTTTGTCAGTTGCATGTATCTTGTCGATGTCTGTTCGCTTGAAAAAGAAGATATCGAAGCTGCTTGCAAGCTTGGTTGGGATGATTTTGAAGACGCCCTGATTGCGGCAAGCGCTACGAAGGTAGGAGCTGACTATCTGGTTACCAGAGACTCAGCTTTTCCGAAGTTCAATATACCAGTGTGTACTCCAGAGGAAGTAGGCGAGTTATTCAAGGCACGAGGCATCAGTTACGCAGAAGTTAATCTGAACGATATCGACCTGGACGAGATCTGACCCTGGATTTTTAACTTTAAGTTATACTTGCTGGAAATGCTATCTACTCATGAGGAGAAAACATGCTTACCAAGGCAGTCCTGAGTGTGTTAGGAAAAGATCGTAAAGGTATCGTGGCAACCATCTCGACCACGCTCTTTCAATCTGGGGCGAATATCGATGATATTCGCCAGACCATCCTTGGTGATTTGTTTTCGATGACTATGCTGATTACCATTGACGAAGACATCTGTTCGTTCTTTGACCTGCAGGAAAAGTTGAATACCGATGCCCAGACTTTGGGCGTGCAGATAGTTTTGCAGCGTGAGGACATCTTTGACTTCATGTACAAGGTGTAGATTCATCTTTGCAATTACTGTAGACGTTTTATGACGTAGGAGCAAAAGCAAAATAATGAGGTATGAGCTGCATAATGTACTTTTCGTCTAGAAAAGAACCTAACAAAGTAGCAAAACCGTTAAATTGTTATCATCCAGAACCAATTTGGTACCTATATTCTGCTATTCTTTAGCAAGTTCGGAATATGCGAGCGTGCTGGCATATTGTATGGAGAGATTTAGGGTTTTGCAGGGGTATGACTGTTTTGTTTGAACTGTATTCGAAGCTTAATGTGCAGACAGTCTTTGAGAGGGGATCATGGCAGTATTGATTCTTGGTTCCAACAAGTTAATAGACTAAACAATTCGCCCCGAGGTTATTGTGCAAATAATACTGAGTCTGTTATTAGCAGACTCAGCTATTTGCTTGTCGCTTTATGAAAACAGGTGGTAGAGATGCATGCAGAAAAGAAAGCTAGTATAAGGCACATTCTGGCTGTATTATTAACTGCGGTAATGATTATCGGATTGGTACCCGCAGCATTGTTTCAAGTGAAGCTGTCTTTTGCAGCTCCTGTGGCAGCAAATCCAGGTGATATCCGTGATGTTAATACCATCGGCGCAGGTAACAACTGGAATATCACTCAAGGTGGCACCTATACGCTTAGAGGGGCAACAAACTTTAACTCATGGGTAACCGTGAATACAGCAAGCCCAGTTACAATTGTGTTAGACAGCGCGAGTATAACCAATGCTTTACAGTCTCCGATTCAACTCGGTGCAAATGCCAATGTCACACTTGATGTCAGGGGTATTAACACCTTGGCTTGTGTTGGCACCACTAATACTTTGCTCGCTGGAATCTATGTACCATCAACAGCAACTCTGACGATTGTCGGCGATGGTACTTTGCGTACTCTAGGTAACTCAGTCAATGCCGGAAATGGAAACCCTCCAGATGTATACGGTGGCGCTGGTATCGGAGGGAGCACCAGTGGAAGCATCAATGCGGGTACGATCAATATCAGCAGCGATGATGTGACAGTCTATGCTATTGCAAATACTTCCCACTCCGTCAGTGTTAGTGCAGCAGGTGTCGGGGGGGGCATTGGTGGAAGCGGTGGGAATATCAACATTTCTGGAGGTGTTGTTTTAGCAACCTCTAATGGGGCAGGTGCTGCAATCGGCGGCGGCGGTGGTCTCAGTGTTGCAGCCGGTGGAGGAGGAAACATCACTATCAGTGGTGGTTACGTCGATGCAATATCAGCATTAGGTGCTGCAATCGGCGGAGGCTTCAATGCCAGTAACGGCGGAAACGCG
>WQXZ01000045.1 GCA_009781525.1 Coriobacteriia bacterium
CTTAGAGTATGCTTTTGTAGTAGGCGATGGCACCCTGGCGTCTGCGTTTTCACTGAAGAAGATTATTGCTGCAACCCTGTCTGTATCAACAGCAATCACAACCATAGCCGTAGCAGTAATCATGCTTTCACCTCCAGCTGTTGATAATAAGGATGCAGCAGCTATAGGTACTGTTGTTTTTGATGGTGGGGAGGCAGGTTATGATTACCTGAATCCCAAACACGCCAGCCCACTGACTGACAGTATATATGGTGAGCTGACGGTTCTTGACTGGAGAATCACTTCGCTTGATGGTGCCGTAACTTACTATTCTGGGCAGGGTAACGACGCTGATGATGCTTTAAGACAGCTATTGGTTGACGGTTCTGACGGCGAATACCTCCTAGTCTACACCCTAGAGGATGAGACAGGGAGCACTTATTCACTCAGCCATAGTTTTTCTATTAGGCGCGAGCATTAGGTACTTAAGATTTTTCTCGAGAAAAGGGGTGAGATTGTGAGACCCCCCTCACCACCAACCCCCCCTGCTCACCCCTTTTCTCAAGAAGAATCTTAAATACCAAACACCACTATCGTGAATTTGTCGTATATTAAAGCACATTAACTTTTTGCCAAAACATCGTCAAGATTTCTGACGTGATCAAATGACCAAGAATGGTAGTAGAGAAATGCAGACAAAAAACAGAACTCTCTCACTACGCCAGAACAAGATAGTCGTAGCGTTGCTTGTTCTGCTTTCGGCATTCAATCTGACATTGTGCTTTGCTCCTGTGTATGCGAGTGCGACTGGTTCTATACAAGGTTACCCAGTATTAGCTGACACAGTGATTGACTCAGAGAATGCGCTCGATGAACTTGTTGGTACCGATGGCTCAGCACATGACGAAGAGATTGATAACGCTGATGGCAGCGAGGGGACATCCTTAATCGATGACCCCACAACACCAGAGAATGATCTACCTGATATTAGCAGCAGCGAAGAGATCGAGAGTGATTTTATCCAGATAATTAGTGATACTGCTAATTACGATGACGGGATTGCTCTAAATGCAAACGAGATTTCTCCGCTGATAAACGAGGTTGTACTGCAAAATGGTGAGTTTGAAGTCAGTGGAGGAATTTCTGGGGCATATGACTCGCTAGCTGATGCTGTTGGCGCTATCAACGCTTCAGCTGATGGGTCGTATACCATAAGCATCAATACTGATGAGGTTCTGAGTTCCGAGCTGACTATCAATGCAGGGAAACAAGTCACGATAACCTCGGCAGGAGGGGCAACCAGAAGAATCACCCAGTTAAACCCAATCAGGCATTTCATAGTATACGGTGGCTTGAACCTGATCGATATAGTCATTGATGGAGGCAGTTCTGGCTTTGTCAGTGGTGGGATTGAGCTATACAACCAGGCTGCGACTCTGACACTGAGATCGGGAGCTGTGATTGAGAATTGCTCAGCATCTATTGGTGGTGCCGTTCTGATTAACAGTGGAAACCTAACGCTTTTGCAGGGAAGTGCGATCAGGAGCAATGTTGCTGCTGGTGGCGGCGGAGTGTATGTTTTTCAGGGGAACATAGACATGCAAGGAGGTGCCGTTACTGCCAATACAGCCTTATCTGTTGGTGGTGGGGTGCTGTTCGGGTCGGTGACAGGGCCATACACTTTCAACATGTCTGGAGGCAGTATTAGTGCGAACTCTGCTAATGATGGTGGTGGAGTATATGTTGGAGCAAACGATTTCATGATGTCAGGAGGTACAATCTCTGGCAACTCAGCTACATCATATGGTGGAGGAGTTGCTATATGGAACCATTCGTCATTTCACTTGTCCGGAGGCATAATCGGTGGGTATGGAGCTGCAGCGAATACTGCTTTTAGCGGTGGAGGCATAGCGGTAGCAATAGAGACTGAGAACAGCCTTATTATTTCTGATGGAAGTATTGTCGGAAACCAGGCAACAGAAGGTGGCGGAATCAGTGTGCTTGCCGGAACATGCAACATAGTCGGGGGCAACATATCCAATAATGTTGCTCTTCTCAGAGGTGGGGGGGTTTATCTTAATAGCAGTAAACTGAACATGATCGCGGGGTCGGTTACCGGGAATGCTTCAGAGTACGGTCATGGCGGCGGGATTTTCACGCAGGATTATCATTATTCTGACCCTGTGAGCCTTGCGGGGTATTTGAACATCAGCATTTCTGATGAAGCAGATGTCAGCGGTAACACAGCTAGTGTCAGACGGCTTCCTCCCAGCAATGAATACGAGCTGACTGGCCGCGATGATAATGCCTTTGATGGACTGCTGTTGGACAACTCGAACATCAACTACAACAATACTGACTTCAGGATTATCTATCGTGCAAATAGAGATAGCAATCAAACAGGAAGTCCAATAACAACCGTGCGGTCATCTGGATCAGCGCTCATGCAAGCCCTGTCTTTATCAGAGAGCGGTTTTGCTGACCCAGAAACCGGTAAATCGTTTGCCGGGTGGAACACTGATGCCAATGGTGAAGGCACATATTACCAGGCAGGTGATACAGTTGAGGTGCCGGATGATGTCAGAGCGGTAGTCGTTTACGGTGTTTACCACGACATCATTTCTCAGGTACGCTTTGATGCTAATGGAGGATTAGGTTCAATGCCAGCCCTTGCGGTGGCATATGGACAAGACCTGACCTTGAGCAATAATAGCTTCGAGCGAAGTGGCTATAGTTTCACCGGATGGAATACCAGCCCCAGTGGGGTAGGTGAGAGCTATACCGATGGCTTTGCTTTCTTACCCTGGCTCAGTGTGGGTGATATAACGCTGTATGCTCAGTGGCAACTGGTTTCTGTAGACCCGATATCGCCGACAGGAAAATACACTGTTAGTTACTTACCCGGATTGCACGGGACCTTCTTCCCATTGTTTTATAGTGACATTGCATCTGGAAGTCCGACTCCAGCAGCGCCCGCGGCAACTGGTGAGGAAGGTTGGCGATTTGCAGGTTGGTCGCCGACTTGGAAGCTGACCGTTTCAGCAAACGCTACTTATACTGCACAGTGGGTGCGTTTTGAGACGCCACTGCACACGGTACGCTTTGTTGACTGGAATGGTGACTTGCTGAAAGAAGAGCAGGTGCCTGATGGTAGGTCTGCTACTGCCCCTCCTGACCCGGAGCGACTTGGCTACACCTTCGTTGAGTGGAGTGAAGACTTCACAAACATAAGCGCCGACGTTACCATCATGGCGTTATATAAGGTTTATGTTCCTGATCCGATTACGACGTTTGAACCAGGGGAGAACCCGGAGGAGCCAGCGGAGCAAGCGCCCGGTGAAGGCGAGCAAGACAATCAGGTTATAACGGTGTTCGTCAGGCAAAAGTCATGGGCGGTGGTAAACCTGGCACTGAGTGTTCTTGGAGGAGCGTGGATATTCGTCGTAGGTGGATACATTATTTTGCGCGAGACTGGCAGGTTTTCAGCGAAGCCGAAGGATGCTGGTGGTGAGGGTGGCGAAGTATTGGGCAGTGGTCGCGAGGCTCCGGTCGATGCTGGGCGCCTGGCAGACAAGACTGAGTTTTATGCTGAGGCACCGATTTCTACAGTTACGAAAGGTATAACCACTCAAAGAAAACGACAGTTCAGATGGCTTGTCGTAGCTGGTGCTGTAGCAGCCATGGGATTTGCGATTTTCTCATTTACTCAAGACATGTCGAGCCCCATGACGCTTGTGGATCGCTGGACTATGGTGAGTGTTACCGTACTGGCTTTTGAGGTTTCTTGCATTGTTCGAGTCTTCAGATAATAAAGATTAACCGAAGACTTCTACTGGCTGACTGCAAGGTGTTCCGCTACTGACTGCAGCGCTCTTCGTGCAGCGCATCTACCTGCTTTTGCTTCTTACGGTCTGCGTTGCGGGCACCAAAGCCAACCAAAACTTTTGTTATCGAATGTTCATTCAATACGTCTTGCACGCAAAGATGAATGATGTTATCTTGAATACGAATAAAGGCTTGTCGAGGTTGCGCAGTTTCACGCAAAAAGCGAATAGCCATGCGAATGCTGCGAGACTAAAAGGAAACCGGGTGAGAATCCCGGACAGGCTCCGGTTCGATACGCAACTGCCTATCGGACGCATTGGGCACACCGCTGCTGTGAGTGTGTTGGAGCAGGTTTCATGGCGAAAGCCGGTCATTGGGTGAGAACCTGAGAAGGCGAAACCTGTTGGCTAGAGGTTTGGGTTAGAAGATTTATGCCTCTACGAGCACGCAAGTCAGAAGGCCTACGAGAAGCAGGTACCGACAAGACATGTGTCTTGCGTGGTTTTGGGTTTGTGGGAAAACGGCCGCAGCAACCATATAGATTGCTGTGGTTTTTTTATCAGAAACAGAGGTGAAACGTGTCTGGAACTACCAAGCAAGAAGGGTCCATTAGTGATGCCGAGCAGCACCTGCTTGAGATGATTCGAGGATTGCGATTTGGCGAGATTCGTATCATTGTGCAAGACAGCAAGCCTGTCAGAGCAGAAGAGATCAGAAAGAGTGTGCTCCTTGGGCAAAACGACAGTAAGTAGTAAAATCACTAGTAAGTAGCTCAAACTAGACTACGGAAAAACCGAAGTCCAGCAATGAGTGCAAAGCAGGCGAGCTTTGCGTTTGATGCTGGGTTTTTTATTTGTTTAACCTGGTAGATGCAGCCTTGCGCTGCAAAGTACAACTCAGAACACCCAGTACAACCCAGAACAGCTGCGCGCGTCATCAGAAGTGCTAAGCAAGCGTTTATGGACGGACGCTCCGATCAGCGTGCTTTGCGAATGGGAGAAAAGCAAGAGAAGCGCACACATGATTGCATCGCCAGCTTGTCAAACTGCTTGTTTGCTGTCATACTGTTTCCCCTGCTGAAAAGCAGGATGAACAGTTAAAACGTATCAGAGGCATTATAAAATGGCATTTCTAAAGGTATCATCGAAGTCTTCTTCATCTGCAGTTGCTGGTGCTATTGCTGGGATGATTAAAGATGGTGTATCAGTAGAGATTCAGACTGTCGGTGCGGGAGCGGTTAATCAAGCGATAAAAGCTATTGCTATTGCCCGAGGTTTTCTGACTCCAACAGGCATCGATATTCTTTGTGCTCCGACTTTTGCAGATGTTGAGATAGCTGGTGAGATTCGAACAGCCATTCATTTCACCATCGAGCCGCGCTATCTTCGCGGGGTAAAAAAACCTGATCACTATAACGACAGCATTATCAACTTGATTCCCCTTGGAACAGGCATCACTGACTAATGATGCAACTGCTGGGGCTTAGCTATCATCTGCGCACTTTTGGCTGCCAGATGAATCAGCACGACTCCGAGCGGGTCGCAGGCATGCTGGATTCGCTTGGAGCATTACCTGTACAAAAAGCAGAAGAAGCTGACATAGTGGTTTTTCTAACCTGCTGTGTTCGCGAAGCTGCTGATGTCAGGGTTCTAGGTCAGGTTGCGTCTCTAAAGAACATGCCAACTCCGACGGGAGGTAAGCGTCTGATTGCTGTCGGTGGATGCCTGGCGCAACGTGATGGTGTGAAGATCGTTGAGCAGGTTCCCCACATAGATATTGTGTTCGGAACATATAACGTTGCATCATTACCTTCTTTGATTGAAGCGGCACTTGCTGGACAAGGTGCTCAGGTCGAAGTGCTGGAGCAGAACCAGGCGCTCAGTACTGTTCTGCCAACCACCGAATTGCCATCACGTCGTGAACAGTTCTGGCATGCTTGGCTGCCGATTATGACCGGCTGCAACAACTATTGCTCCTACTGTATTGTGCCCTATGTGCGTGGGCGCGAAATCAGCAGGCCTTTTGATGAAATACTCCGAGAAGTCGACACCTTGCTGTCTGACGGCGTGATTGAAATCACCTTGCTGGGGCAAAATGTCAATTCATTTGGACGCGATCTATATGGAGAAACACGCTTCGCTGAACTGCTCAGACGAATCGGTGACAGCGGTATTCAGCGCTTGCGTTTTGTTACATCGCATCCCAAAGACCTGAGCCTCGAAACCATTGAAGCCTTTGCTGAAACCAAAGCTGTGATGCCCCACCTGCAGCTTCCGGTACAAAGTGGTTCCAATCGGATACTGGCAGCGATGAACCGAAGCTATACCGTTGAGCAGTACCTGGCGTTGGTAGATGCTGTGCGGCAGGCTGCCGCAGCAGCCGGTAAGGGAGACGGAAGCTATCAGGGAGCGGTGGCCTTATCCACAGATATAATCGTCGGGTTCCCGGGAGAGACAGAGACAGATTTCCAAGCTACATGCGACCTGGCAAAGGCAGTCGGGTTTGCGCAGGCTTTCACTTTCATATACTCACGGCGGGCTGGCACCCCAGCAGCAGAGCTCGTAGACGACACTCCAGCGGAGGTCATTCAGGATCGTTTTCAGCGTTTGGTGGCTGCGGTTCAGCAGTCCGCTTGGCAGCAGAATCAGCTTGAGGCTGGGCGAGTCAACCAGGTTTTAGTCGAAGGCGTTTCAAAGCGTGACCCCCTGATGTTGGCTGGGCGAAGCGAGAAGAACACAACCGTACATGCGCCCCTACCTGCGGGCTCGTCGGCTGACGAATTCGTCGGCAGGGTACTGCCAATGCGTATCGACACAGCTAAGACCTGGTACCTGCAGGGCGAGCTGATTTGAGACAGTGGAGTGACGCTAGGTGCAAGGCTTTGAAGCTGACATCGTGGCTGTTGTTGGAGCGACTGCATCCGGCAAGTCAGTGCTTGCTGACGCTTTAGCCGTACATCTGGATGGTGAAGTTGTCAGTGCTGATTCGATGCAGGTCTATCGGGGAATGGATGTTGGTACCGCTAAGGTCGTCGAGGAAAGCCGTGGCGTTTATTACCATGGAATCGACTTGGTTGATCCTGACCAGGTTTTTTCTGCTGCGTTCTACCAACGATATGCCAGAGAGGTAATCGCTGACATCACTGCTCGTGGTAAGCAGGTCATTTTTTGTGGTGGAACCGGGCTGTATCTACGTGCGGCATTGGATGACTTCGAGCTTGATCAGGGCAGGGATGGTGATTCTGGTGGTGAGCAGGCAAGGCGGGAGCAGCTCAGAGCCAGGGCTGAGCTGATTGGAGCAGGGGCCTTCCATCGTGAGTTAGCTGAGCTTGACGCTCGTAGTGCGGCGCTGATTCATCCGAATAATGTGCGGCGGGTCATTCGCGCTTTTGAGCACTTGGAGCAGGGCACCAGCTATGCGGAGGTTACTGCTGGATTCGGCGCATACGAAGGCGCTTATGCAGCTAGATACATTGGTCTTAGAGTCGAGCGTGAGTTGCTCTATCAGCTGATAGACGCTCGGGTCGATATCATGATTAAGTCAGGTCTGCTGGGGGAGGTGCAGGTACTGCTGTCAGAGGGATTCGATCAGACACTGACATCAATGCAGGCAATCGGCTATAAAGAAATCGTACCAGTACTAACTGGTGAAGTAACTCTGCAGCAGGCAGTTTTAGCTATCAAGCAGGCAAGTCGGCGATACGCTAAGCGTCAGGAAACCTGGTTTCAACGAGATCCACGAATCGAGTGGATAGAGGTGTCGGATCTACATCGTGCCAGGCTCGCAGCGAAGGTCGATGAGCAGGAGTTCAGGCAGCTGATGCTGGGACGCGCTCTTGAGGTTTTACGGTAGCGGGTTTAGCGCAGGTGGAACCAGGTTGGAGCCTCAGGTTCAGGCCCTGGCGGTGTAAGCCTGCTGGTAGGCTTGCGCGCTCATCGCTATTTGAGTTCGCAGCAGAAAATTGCGGTCTAGTGCAAAAGTGACACGCCAAAATCTATCCAAACGCATGCGAGAGGCCTTATTCTCGTACCATTGTCCGAATAGCGGGACACAAACTCGAAGACAATAGATAAATCAAAGCGTAATCTTGTACTAAACCGCAATTTTCTGCTGCGAACCAGGTGGAACACCGGAGGTGCTGGATTGATGCTTGCTGGATGTCTGCCGTGGGTTTATTGCCGGTTGATTGCCATCCGTACTGCCCCTCCGTGTGCTCAGAAAATATTGCAGCTCACTACAGTGCTTGTTATCGCAGAGCACCATCAGTGACTTATCGCAGCTGTCACATCGTTCTGCTCCAACAAAGGTCTGCTCACTGCAGTACGGACAGTCTGCTATCAGTGTAATTCCGCAGCCAGCGCAGACCAAATCGCCTCGATCGATTGCTTTTCTGCAATATGGGCAGTGATAGCCAAACGGATTATGGCTACCGCACTTCGGGCAAAATAGACCATCGCGGTCAATCAGTTCTCCACATTGAATACAAGGTTGCTTGTAAGAAGCCACGTTTTTCTCCTGTTTTCTCCCTTGCACTTTCGTATAGGGGCATGATCTTTGCAGCTTGCCCTGACTTCTGGTCGCTATTTGTCTCACTGCACAAACCAGAAACCTTATTTACTTCATAAATTGTACCTTCTTAACAACAATATTGTGAGCACGTTTGCTGTGTCCTATAATAGGGACACCACCTTGAGGCACCACCCGAGGTAACACACGAGACGCAACCCGAGGTAGCACACGAGGCACCACACGAGACGCAATTATGCAGCCAGTGAAGCGGAGGTTTACTATGGCACAAAGCTCATCGCGAAAAGCAAAGATACTGCACCTACAAGACATACTGCTCACAGAAACCGACGACGAAAACGGCCTGACCATGCCCCAGTTGATTAACCGCCTGGCAAAACGCGGAATAGAAGCCGAACGCAAGGCGATCTACGACGATATGCAAACCTTACGCGAATTCGGCCTTGACATCATTACCCGCCGCGCAGCACGAACCGAATACGCAATCGGTGCCAGGCAGTTCGAGCTGCCAGAGTTGTTGCTCCTAACCGATGCCGTGCAGAGTTCCCGCTTTCTGACCGAGCGTAAAAGCAAAGCCTTGGTTAACAAGCTGCAAAAGCTGACATCGCAGCACCAGGAGAAGCTGCTCAAAAAACGTATACACGTCGAAGGCCGTATCAAGATGCAAAACGAGAGTATCTACTACAACGTCGACACGATTCAAGAGGCCATCAACCAGAAGCGCAGGATCAACTTTCACTATTTCGAATACGGCATCGACAAGCGCGAGGTCTTTCGCCGCGAAGGCCGCGAGTACCTTGAAAACCCGATCGATCTGGTCTACAAAGACGAGTACTACTACCTGATAACCTTCAACGATGATCACGAGAGCTTCCTACGCTACCGGGTCGACCGGATGAAGGACATCAAGCTAACAGAAGATCCGATCACTCAAAATGATGCGATTCGCGGGTTCGATGTACTTGATTTCACCGCCCAATCGTTTGGTATGTTCGATGGGGATAAGACCACCGCCTCGCTTATCGTAGACACAACTCTGATCGGTTCGGTTATTGATCGCTTTGGTCGAGACGTACCTATTATCGAGATTGATGGGCAGACTGCTCATGTGGAGATAAGCATCTTAAAGAGTGACATGTTTTTTGGTTGGCTGGCGCAGTTTGGCAATAAAGTCCGAATCGAAGAGCCGTCTGAGCTGGCAGCAGAATATCGTGACTACCTGTTGTCCGTGGTTTCGATTTACCAATGAGGAGGAGTAAAACGTGTCGATAGCTGAACAGATCCGGCAACTGGCTGGGTATATAAACGCAAGCAGCAACATAGTCTTCTTCGGCGGTGCTGGGGTATCAACAGAAAGTGGGATTCCTGATTATCGCTCCGAGAAAGGTCTGTACAGCACGCAGGATGTCTATGGTTATTCACCTGAAGCTCTGCTGTCGCACACAGTTTTCGCTAACAATCCTGAGCTGTTTTTCAGGTACTACAAAGAAAACCTGATTGCTCTGGATGCCAAGCCGAACAAGGCGCATCAGGCACTGGCAACCTTAGAGGCAATAGGTAAGCTGAAAGCTGTGATCACACAGAATGTCGACGGCTTACACCAAGCGGCTGGGAGTCAAGTGGTTCACGAACTACATGGGTCGAATTGGCGACAGTACTGCATGGAGTGCGGGCAGACCTATTCGCTCGACTTCATACTTGACCCTGTCAACTGCGATGGATGGGTGCCTCACTGCCAGACTTGTGGCGGCATTGTTCGTCCGCAGGTGGTGCTCTATGAGGAACCGCTTGATCCAGAGGTTATGGAGGCGGCGACTGCTGCGATAGCCAATGCAGAGCTAATGATAATCGGTGGAACGTCACTTGCCGTCTACCCCGCTGCGGGGCTGATCAGGTTCTTTCGCGGATCCCACCTGGTATTGATAAACAAGTCAACCACGCCCTACGATAGCCATGCGCAGCTAGTAATAAACGAGGCGATTGGGGAGGTTTTAGACGGCACCATCGGCTTGCTGGAGCTTTGAGCCAGTGGTTGTTGCTTGAGTATCCAATACAGATTCGCATTAACACAAGCATACTAAACCCTGACTGATTGTTAACGGGGGCATCCGCCATCAAAGCTCAAAGTTCAGCAGATATCAATGCTTAAGAAACAAGGACCAAAACTGTTTTCATAATGCCTCTCGTTTTTTGACGATTCCTGTAACGAAACCAGCTATTTCCGGATATATAGAGTGAGAGGAGGCAGCAAAGTGGCAAATGACAGTTTGAAGCTTGACGATATCTATGCGGAGCATGCTCAAACTGTTTATCGCTACCTGCTTTCACTGTGTCGGAATGACAAAGTTGCTGAGGAACTGACTCAAGAGACTTTCTACCAGGCAATTAGATCCATCAACAAGTATGACGGGAGTTGCAAGCTGTCCGTCTGGTTGTGCCAGATTGCGAAGCACA
>WQXZ01000046.1 GCA_009781525.1 Coriobacteriia bacterium
CAGAGGCTAGTGGCAAGACGACTTTGGCCTTGCAGATTCTGGCTGAGGCGCAAGCACTGGGTGGCATCGTGGCGTTCATCGACGCTGAGCATGCGCTTGACCCGGCTTATGCTGCTCGGCTAGGGCTTGATATTGACGAGGTGTTGATATCCCAACCTGATACGGGTGAGCAGGCGCTCGAGATATGTGACATGTTGGTGCGTTCTGGTGCAATAGATGCAATCGTAATCGATTCGGTTGCAGCGCTTGTTCCACGTGCCGAGATCGAGGGGGAAATCGGTGATTCTAACATCGGCCTTCAGGCTCGCCTGATGAGCCAGGCTCTGCGTAAGCTGGCGGGGTCGCTCTCTCGCTCCAATACCACCTGCATCTTTATCAATCAGTTGCGTGAGAAAATCGGTGTGATGTTCGGCAGCCCAGAGACAACACCAGGTGGGCGAGCGCTTAAATTCTTCTCATCGGTTCGTATTGATATTCGCAAGTTTGATTCCATTAAGCAGGGCACCGATATAATCGGTAACCGCGTTCGTGCGAAGGTTGTCAAGAATAAGGTTGCTCCACCGTTCCGCCAGGCAGAGTTTGACCTGATGTTCGGCGAGGGTATCTCAAAAGAAGGTTGCATTATCGACCTTGGTGTTGAGGAAGGCCTGATAAAGAAGTCCGGCGCCTGGTACACCTATGGCGAAGAACGCCTTGGACAGGGGCGTGAAGCTGCTAAGGAGTTGCTGCGAAACACTCCCGAGCTGCGAAATGAGATTGAGGGATTGCTGCGCGAGCGGCTGACCTTGAACCCATCTGCGGTCTCGAAGCCAGAGATGGTTGAACTGGACGAGTTATAAGTTAGCTCATGTCAGGCAGCTGCTCGATCCGAAACAGGTGCATTGAGTAGCTCAGGCAATGTGCCACTGCTGGCGCGAGTTTCTATGAATTACTTTGCAGCTCAACCATGAATGCGAAACAACCAAAGCGCGCACCAGAAACAATGAGCGCACAGGCTGCACTTAGTGCTGCTGAGCAGAAGTGCCTCAGGCTTCTATCAGTACGCGAAAGATCATCCGGAGAGTTGCTCAAGCGACTGGAAGAGGATGGCTTCGATGCTGGTCTTGCGTGGAGTCTAGTTGAGCGACTTGTTGATTCAGGCTTAGTTGATGACGAGCGCTTCTGTCGGCTTTACGTGCAGGGCAAACGGCGGCAAGGCTGGGGAACCAGGCGTATAGCCAATCAGTTAAGAACCTATTCGATAGATATCAACGACTATCCAGCACTTATGGCTGAGCACAGCCCTGAAGATGAGCTTGCTCATGCGTTAGACATTCTTGAGCGGTACCGCGGACGAGCCAAGGATGCTTACGCAGGTCGCTACCGATACCTAGCCTCAAAAGGCTTTGCTCCGGATATCATCAGCCAAACACTTCGCCACTGGCTAGCGGAGAATAGAGAAAGCTAGCTTAGTCAGACGATATGACTGACATTAGCATGAAAGCACCGAAGATTTTCAAGTATTACTCAATCAGTGAATCAATTAGCCTCGGACGGTAATTCTTGGGAGTGAGCGGTATAGTAACCTATAGTAACCGTATAGTAATTCCTATCAAATATTGATCAACTTTTTGCTGAATACAACAAATGCAAACAAATCATTGCAATAAATGCGCGCAAAAATAGTGCTTTACTCTACCACGCTACTGTGCTAAAGTGACTCGCGACGTTTACACTCTACCACAGTAGAGTGATAGAGTGAATGCACGTCTAGACGGTTTAGACCGTACAGGACGATGTAGATTCGCACATAACAGTGGCTACGAGGCGCAAGACACGAACTTGCTACTTTAATAACACAAGGAGAGATTTTGTTACAGACACGAATTCCAAGAGGGTTCAGAGACATTCTTCCATCAGAGGCACACCTAAGGGAGTTTATTACCGACAGCTGCCAGAGAGTGTTTTCGTTATGGGGATATGAACCCATCGAAACACCTACTCTTGAGTTGATGCAGACCTTCACTTTTGCTGGCTACTCAGGTGAAACAGCTTTTAAGCTTTTCGATGCCGATGGAGAACTACTGGTAATGCGACCTGATGTTACATTACCGATTGCTCGAATGGTAGGTTCTCGCATCGGGTTACGTAACGATAATACAGCGCTACGTCTACGCTATGCTCAATCTGTCTATCGCGAAGAAAGCACAATGCAAAGCATGGCTAGATCGTTTACTCAGGCTGGCGTTGAGTGCATTGGCACGCAAGGTGCCGAGGTTGATGCTGAGGTGCTTCTTATCATGGCTGAGGCTTTGGAAGCAGCTGGTGTCAGCGAATATACAATAGCCTTCTGCACTGTCGCTGTTCTAAGAGAACTACTGGCAGCTTGCGTCAGTGCTGAGATTGTTGACAGACAGTGGGAGCTTGCAGTTCTATCTGCTTGGCACAAAAGCGACCTGGTAACAATCGACCAGTTGATGGCAAGCATCGATTCTCAGATCGGTGACACAATAAGAAATCTTGCTCGGCTGCAGGGTGCTGAGGAGGCGATTAGCACATGCATGTTGCTTATTGAGAATCTAAGCACGTCCGGTGTGCTTGGTAGTGCTGACCTTGATAGTTGCACTGATAGCCTGCAATCGCTTCAGCAGACACTATTGCTGGTCAGCCAGCTAAAACCAGAAACTGACTGGTTGGTTGACTTTTCAGTCATGAGTTCATTTGACTACTATACGGGGCTGATTTGCGCTGCCTATGCGCCGGGGTCAGGCTACCCGCTTGCCAGTGGGGGACGTTATGACAGTACTATGAAGAAATTCGGGTCACCAGCACCAGCTGCAGGTTTTGCGCTGAATCTGGAGCGCGTGATGGCAACATTACTCTTGTCTGCGACAGGAGGTGAGCTGAATCAAGACACCGGTCAGACAGAGGTGGTCACATTCGGCTCTGAAGATCCAGTCACAGTCTTTCTGAGAGCAGAGAGTCTCAGGGCTAAAGGGCATCGAGTAGCTCTTGGCGGGCGAGCAAGCCAACCTGTTGGTAGCAAGGCGACCACTTTATCAACTTCGGCCGCCACGACCACCGCTGCGCCCCCGAACGCCGCCATGACCTCGCCCCTCGCACCCACCACCCAGGCAACCTCGACCTCCGACCTCGCCGCCGCGCCTCCGGCTTACACCACCCCGGCAACCCCGACCCCCGACCTCACCGCTGCGCCCCCAACCGCCCCCGCTCCCATTACCCCCACCGCCAGCATCTTTCAGCCAACCATCGCACCACTGCGTATGGCTATCGCAAAGGGCGAGCTCTACGACGACACAGTCGCCCTCTTGGCCAAAGCCGGTTTAGACACCGAGAAGCTACTTGACCCAGGTCGCCAGCTGGTCATCACAGCGGGGAGTATCCAGTACTACATCCTTCGACCAAGCGACGTACCGGTGTTTACAGCTCATGGCGGGGTAGACTGCGCAATCTGCGGCAAGGACTCCCTGGTCGAAGCCAATCTCGATATCGTGGAGCTTGCCGACCTGCGCTTCGGAGCGTGCCGCTTCGTTGTAGCCGAGCAAGCCGATTCGCGCAAGCAGATCGAGCAGCGGTTTCAGCGTAGTGGCGTACTGCGCATAGCGAGTAAGTATCCATATATAACTAATCAGTATTATGAAAAACTTGGTTTGCAGATCGAGCTAATCAAGATGCATGGTAACATCGAACTCGCACCTTTGGTGGGTATGGCCGATCGTATTGTGGACATTACTGCCACTGGCAGAACATTGAAAGAGAACAACCTGGTAATCGTCGACGAGATCATGACATCAACCGCACGCTTCATAGCCAATCCGTCAAGCGCGCGCGTTGACCCTCGGGTACGTGAACTGGCAGCGATTCTCGCCCAAACAGCCTGAAAGGATCAAGCATGCGTATTGAGTTTATCGAAACAGGAGAACGCGTTAACCTGGAGACCTTGAACCGGAAACCATTCTTTGACTCCGATGCCAGCGTTATCGCGGCAAATATTATCCAAGAGGTACGCAGTCGCGGCGATGCAGCCGTCGCAGAGTATACTCTCGCCCTTGACAAAGCTAATCGTCCAACCGCCGAGGTCGGCAAGCGCGAAGTCGAGCGTGGTATGCGTGAGCTTGGCGGAGCTATGCAGGAGGCATTGATGGAAGCCGCCGATGCAATCAAAGCTTTCCACGAAAACCAGTTGCCCACCAGCAGCTTTATCAGCCGAGCCGATGGATCAATGGTAGGCACCAGGGTCACGCCGATCGAGTCGGTCGGTATCTATATTCCCGGCGGTCGCGCATCTTACCCGTCCACCGTGCTGATGAACGTGATTCCCGCTAAGGCAGCCGGAGTCAAACGCATCTGCATTGTCAGCCCACCGCGCGAAGACGGAACGCTTGACCCCGCCATTCTGGGCGCAGCGAACCTGCTGGAGATCTCTGAGATCTATGCTATCGGTGGGGCTCAGGCTATAGCCGCTCTTGCCTATGGAACAGAAACAATAGATCCTGTGGATAAGATCGTCGGCCCCGGCAACGTATACGTCACTGCTGCGAAGCGTCTGGTCTCAGGCGATGTTGGCATTGACATGATCGCAGGTCCCTCAGAAGTAGCGATACTGGCGGATGAAGGCGCGGATGGCACTTTGGTAGCTATTGACCTGCTGGCACAGGCAGAGCATGACCCTGATGCTGCTACTTTTCTGGTGACAACTGACGAGACCCTGGTAGACGATGTTATCGAAAGAATGGAGCAGCTGCTGGGTAGGTCGACTCGAAAAGAAATTACCAAGGCAGCCATTGACAGCAACTGCTTTGCCTTTATCTGTGACGATATGTCAACTGCAATCGAGGTAATAAATGACATTGCTCCAGAGCATCTTGAGATCATGGTTGATGAGCCAATGGAGCTGCTGGGCATGATCAAGAACGCAGGAGCGATTTTTCTTGGGCCATGGACCCCTCAGAGCGTTGGTGACTATATGGCAGGACCCAGCCATACTCTACCAACCGGTGGAACAGCTCGGTTTAGCAGCCCACTTTCAGTGCTTGACTTTATCAAGCGCAGTTCGGTAATCAGCTATTCATACACTGCGCTCTCAAACCAGTCCCGACATATCGTTGAGCTGGCAAACGCTGAAGGTCTCTGGGCGCATGGTCGCTCAGTAGAGATGCGTTTCGAGGAAGTAGACTAGCAAAGGCAAGTGAAAGGCAGACATGCGAAGCGCTCAGATAATTCGCCATACGAACGAAACCAATATTGAGCTCACCATTGACCTTGATGGCCAGGGTACCACAGAAATAGCAACAGGCATTCCGTTTTTCGATCATATGCTTGACGCTATCGGTAGGCATGGCTTGTTTGACCTGAGCGTCAAAGCCGATGGTGACCTTGAGGTAGACGCTCACCATACGGTTGAGGACGTCGGTATCGTTCTAGGCACCGCAATCAGTCAGGCACTCGATGACAGGCGTGGGATCACTCGCTTCGGCGACTGCTTGATGCCGATGGACGAAGCCCTGGTCTCAGCTGCCGTTGATATCAGCGGACGAGGCCAGCTGCACTGGCAGGTTGAGCTGCCGATCGAGTTCATCGGCACCTTTGATACCACCCTGTTCAAGGAGTTTCTGATTGCCCTTGCCAGCAACGCCGGAATCACCCTTCATGTGCGTTCGCTTGCTGGAGAAAACAGTCACCATATCATCGAAGCTGCTGCCAAAGCTGTAGCCAGGGCGATTTCCCAAGCTGTGGCAATTGACTCCCGCCGGGCAAATACCATTCCGTCAACCAAGGGCAGCCTCTGATATGGCAGATATAGCGCCTACAATAAGCCAAGCAGTAGATCCAACCCATGTCATAGAGCTCTATCCGGCAATCGATCTGCTGGGCGGGCGGGCTGTGCGCCTGGCACGAGGTAACTACGATGCGGTCACGGTCTACAACGAGGATCCGCTGGCGCAGGCGGCGCTTTTCAAGGCAGCCGGTGCACGCTGGCTGCATGTGGTTGACCTGGACGCAGCGCGTGGCGACGGCAATGAGAATCGGCGGACAGTGCAAAGCATCATCGAAAGGTCGGAGCTTCAGGTCGAAGTTGGTGGCGGCGTGCGTGACATGCTAACAATCGAATGGCTGATTGCCGCTGGAGCAAAACGCATAATCATGGGCACCAGCCTGATTACCGACCGCACGTTGGTTCTCAAGGCTATCGAGCGCTTCGGCGACGCGATTTGCGCGGCAATTGACGCGCGCAATGGTAAGGTGGCTATTTCTGGTTGGATTGAGCAGAGCTCGGTCGATGCGTTGGAGCTGGCGCAGGAGCTGTCGGAGCTTGGCATCCGCCACTTTCTCTACACCGACATCAATCGCGATGGCCTGCAGTCCGGCATCGACATCGAAGCCTACAGACTGATGTCTGAGCGCACCACCTGTCCAATAATCGTCTCTGGTGGAGTAGCCACGCTCGACGACATCCGCGCCGTGAATACTCTCGGTAGCAGTGCTGAGGCGGTCATCGTCGGCCGCGCACTGTACGAGCAGAACTTCACAGTGCAGGCGGCACTTGAGATACTCGACCATGGGTAACCTGCGCACCTGCATAAGTAAACAATCAATATGGATAAAACCTCGCTGAGCGTACTTGGCGGACGAAAGTGAACCTGTTATATAGAGGAGCCGGCCTGTAACAACACAGCAAAAGGCAAAAAAACCGAGAATGATCTATGCAATGACCGAAAAGGAGAAGCAATGACCGACCAACGAGGGGTTCTACCTTACAGACGCGTGATTCCATGTCTTGATTTCAAAGACGGGCGAGTGGTAAAGGGAGTGCAATTTGTCGAACTGGTGGATGCCGGCGATCCAGCCTTGATGGCTAAAGCTTATGTTGAAGCCGGCGCAGATCAACTGGCTTTTCTGGATATTGCTGCGACTGTAGAATCGCGTCCGACCAGGGTTCAGATGGTTTCTGCTGTCAAGGCGCAGTGCGCGATTCCGTTTGTGGTCGGCGGCGGAATGTCGTCACTTGAAGATATCAACCAGGTTCTCGAAGCTGGAGCAGACATGATTTCGATGAATTCTGCTGCCGTGCGTAATGCGCAACTGGTCAGTGATGCTGTTTCTGAGTTCGGATCCGAGAAGATTATAGTTGCCATTGATGCTGTTCGGGCTCAGGGCAATCAAAATAGATGGGTCGCTGTGATAAACGGTGGCAACACGATAACTGACGTAGACGTACTGGTGATGGCTGAAGAGGTTGCTCGCCGAGGTGCAGCCGAGATACTGCTGACATCTATGGACGCAGATGGTGCGCAGGACGGCTATGACCTGGCACTGACCCGCGCGCTTGCGCGACAGGTTGAGGTTCCGGTCATCGCATCCGGTGGAGCCGGTAAGCTGGAGCACTTTGCTGAGGCGATTATCGAAGCCGAAGCTGATGCCGTGCTTGCCGCCAGCGTATTTCACTTTGGCACCTTCAGCATTCGCGAGGTAAAGGAATATTTGAGCGCACAGGGCATAGCAGTAAGAATGGAAGAATGATGGACGCACAGAGCAATGCAGGTATCCAAACGTTGGTCTATGACGCGCGTGGTCTTATCCCCGTGATAATTCAACAATTTGACAGTAAAGAGGTCTTGATGTTGGCGTGGATGAACGCTGAGTCGTTGGCCTTGACCTTGCGCGATGGTGAGACCTGGTTCTGGTCGCGCTCGCGTGAGGAGCTCTGGCATAAGGGGGCGACCAGCGGCAATACGCAGCGAGTTGTGTCGGTCAGTGTTGATTGTGACTCGGATTGCCTGCTGATTGAGGTGGATTCGGCAGGATCGGCCTGCCATACGGGCGAGCGCAGCTGTTTTTATCGGATGGTGACCAGTGAGAAGGGTAAGTGATGGGTGAGAGAACTCCGAACGTTTTGCCAGGTGACCTGGCTGTAACTATTGCGCGCCTACAGTCAACTATCGAAAGTCGGGTCGGTGCTGATCCGGAAGCGTCCTATACTGCTCGCCTTCTACAGGGGTCTACCGACTACGCGGTCAAGAAGCTGGTAGAAGAAGCCACCGAGCTGGCGCTGGCAATCAAAGACGATGACCATGACCACATTCGCTACGAGGCAGCTGACCTGCTCTACCACCTGCTGGTTGTGCTGCAGCGGTCAGAGGTCACGCTGGCGGAGCTTGCAGGTGAGCTGGACGCTCGCATGTAAGCTTGCATGTAGCCAGGCGCCCTGCTGGGCGAACGGGAGCTGCGTAGGGAGGCCTTTTCAAGTTTTCTGATTGTTGTCCTTTTTCAGTTTATACACAGATATCTGAAATAATGCACCTATGGGAAACCTGTTTGCGATGATTGGACTATGCAAATGACTGACGATTCGACAGATGGAGCTCAACCAAATAACCTGCCCGCTGAAGCAGTAGAAGCAATAGCAGAGCAAGAGGTGCCTGATCCGCTGGTGCAATCAGCACCGCCTCAGCCACCACAGCCGCAAACACCGCAGTCAAGCCAGCTTCAGCCGACCGAAGAGTCCGTCCAAGAGCAAAGATCAAAGCGCTCCAGAAATACACTGCTGGCAGTAATATCCCTTGTATTTGCTTTGGCCTTGGCGCTGGTCTGGTTCGGTTTCAGGTTTCTGCTACCGGTTATCAGTAAGCCAGCAGAGCCGCTTGGTCCGATAGCTGAGCTTGAGCCAAACGACTCATACGAACCTGGTGTTATTCCACTGACTATTACTATTGAAAAAATCACCATCCCAAACCTGACACAGCTCTTCGGTAGAACCGGAAGTGAGGCGATTGCCTTGCTGGGCTCCGGCTGGGAGGTCACAAAGGTTTCAGACGCTGAGCCAGGAACTGCAGACAATAATACAGCCGATACCTCCGCAGTGCAGAGACTGGTAACGCTTACTTACACACCACGCATCCTCTCTGTTGAAGGTGGGAACTTCGCCGAAGGCGATGCTGATTACCAAGAAATCGAATCATTGCTACCAAAAGCAAACCTTTACCTGAGCCTAAACGATGAGGGGAGGGTGATCGAGGTCTACCTGACAGCTGACATGGAGCTGTTCGAAATCGAAAACACCACCTTCAATGCACTTCTCAGCACTGAGAATTTTTTAAGTTGGATCCTCGCAGACGCAGGCATCAATCCGCGCAATTTTTCATATTCCGTGCCGGATTTCAACCGAGCGATCTCATACGACTATCCCGACTCACCCAACCGTAAGGTGATGAAGCAGTCCACAATCTTTTCCGGTCGTGTCGCCGATGATGGCATACCGACAGCTTGGGCGGTAACAGTGACCTATGAGTTCATACCACCTATTGCCAACCCGAGCGAAGCTGAATCGCCTCGGCGGGTGATTCATATCAGCTTGTCATGATTTCAAAGCTATTTCAAAGCTTTGCTAGCAAAGAGACGCTCAGTCGGTTGATGTGTTAGAGTGGACTGACGATAGAGCAAAGAGACAACACTAATAACGGGAGGAAGGCTTGATGGATAAGAACCCTGTCAACGCACCGCCAAACTCTGCAGACAAAATCATCACTCCAAGCGAGAGTGCTCAAGCAGCGTCAGAGCTGCAGGCTTTCAGAGCCTTGGAAGGTCGTAATGCAAAAAAGAAACGCAATCGTCGCCTGCGAATCGCCATTATTATTGTTGTTGTGCTGGCTCTTGTATTTGGTGGTGGATCATTGCTGCGATACATCCTAACACCGCCGCCGCCAGAGATTCCACCTCAGACAGACTATGTTTTTCGCGGTGATTATATTGAGTCAATCAGTGCATCAGGAAACCTCAAGGCTTTTGAGCAGGTTACTATTACCCCCGAGGTCGATGGTACGATTGCGGAGCTATACATTTCAGAAGGTGATACCGTAGCAGTAGGCCAGTTGTTATTTGTAATTGAAAATCCGCAGCTTGACCAGGCAATTGTTTTTGCTCAACGCGGTGTTGATTCTGCGAATCTTAACCTTCGCAGCGCAGTAAGCGCTCGCAGTGATTGCCAGACAGCGGTTGATCGAGCCTGGCGCGAGTATGAGGCAATCAAGAAAGCCTATGAGGAGTTTTTGCAAATCGATATCAGCGAGCTTGATCCGGATGACCCGATTATCGTCAATGCACCAACCCAAGCCGATGTTGATTTAGCATATCGTGTTTATCAGGAGTCAGTCTCGATGCTCGAAGGAGCAAAGCTCGGAGTTGAAAGCGCTCAGATGGGCGTGAATGACGCCAATACAAGCTTGAAAGAAGCTGTAGCAAATGCTGATAAGCGAAAGGTCTACTCGCCAATCGCCGGTCAGGTGGTTGTTATGAATCTTGAACGGGGAATGAAGCTCTCGTCTCTATTCCAAACTGGGCAGGTAGCTGCGCAGATCGCTGATGTATCAAAGATGCGTCTGAACATCTCAATCAATGAAATAGACATCTTATCAGTTGAGCCAGGCATGCGTGCAATTGTCTATGTTGGAGCCATTATGGGATATTCAACAGATGCAGAGGTTTTACAAATCGCCTCAACATCAATGTCAAATAACGACTATTATTATTATGGTCCTGGAGGATTGGTTACTTACGGTGTTGACTTGGTTATCGAAAACCCCGACCCGCGCAACGCGGCAACCGCCGTTAAAACAAGAGCCGCGTTTGATATTTGATACTTGCCGCTTAA
>WQXZ01000047.1 GCA_009781525.1 Coriobacteriia bacterium
AAAAGAAGAGGATTATAAGAATGAGAGATAGCGACACAAGAGACAACATCTCAGTGATTCTAAAGGCAACTCTGCAGACGGACGGAGGCAGCCGAGGTAATCCAGGCGAAAGTGGTATCGGCTACGCATTGACGCTGCCAGACGCAGATGACCCGATTTCATACGGCGGCTGGTACATCGGCTATGCAACCAACAACCAGGCTGAATACCACGCACTGATCTGGGGGCTCGAAAACGCCTTGCTGCTCAATGTACGCCAGATCATCATCGAGCTCGACAGCGAACTGATTGTCAGGCAGATCAAAGGCGAGTACAAAGTCAGAAATGAGGGGATAAAACCTCTCTACGAGCTTGCGCAGCTACTACTTAGTCGTTTCTACTCCTATGAGATATCGCATGTCAGGCGGGCTTTGAACAGCGTTGCGGATGCATTGGTGAATGCAGCAATCGACAATCGTTCCTCCATAGGCAATTATCATGTAGAATACGTTGCTCCTGAATTACTCTCGGCTGCAGATGTAGTGGGAACTTCTCCACTTATTCAGACCGAGAGCGCAACAGAGGGTAGCGATGAGACAGATGTAGAAAGGAAGCCAAAGATGGCAACAGGAACATATTATTTACGCATCAAAGAGCATTTTGATGCTGCGCACGCCTTGATTGGGTATCCAGGTGAATGCAAGAATCTGCATGGGCATACTTGGGATGTAGAGGTTGAGGTGAAGGGAACCAAGTTGGACGAGGTTGGTATCGTCTACGACTTCAAAGATCTGAAAGACAATCTCTTAAGCATTCTAAAGCAGTTCGATCATAAGTACCTCAACGAAGTCGAGCCTTTTACCGAGTTCAATGCGACTGCTGAGAACCTGGCGCGGGTGATCTATGAGCAGATGGAAGAGTTACTACCAGACGAGATCGATATCGTTGAGATCGCCGTCTGGGAGTCACCGATTGCTCGCCTGATCTACCGCGTGGAGTAGCGGCAACAGCGGCGGACACGCGGCAACAGCGGGCGAGACTGCCACAAATAAGGGATAATTCAGCATGAAATAGGCAGCCAGCTACCCTTTAAACAATAGATAGGTTATTATTGCACCCATGAGTGAGAAGAAAAAAGTACTACTTGGTGTTACTGGATGTATCGCAGCCTACAAGGCCTGCGAGGTTTTGCGTTTGCTGCAGAAGGCAGACGTTGATGTCAAAGTGGTCATGACGCCATCGGGGGCGGAGTTCGTCACTGCTACGACTTTCAGGGCTCTCAGTCAGCATGAAGTCGCGATTGAGCCGATTGCCGAGTACAATTCACCGATTCATCATATATCTCTGGCACAAGAGCCAGATGTTTTTCTGATTGCTCCTGCTACAGCTAATACCATCAATAAGCTGGCTGCTGGTATCGCAGACAATCTACTTACAACAACAGCTCTGGCAACAGAGGCACCGATTATCATCGCTCCGGCGATGAACGTGCATATGTGGAGGGATCCTTCAACCCAGGCAGCTTTGGATATTCTCCGTGCCAGAGGCATGGAGATCATTGCTCCTGAGGTCGGCTATCTGGCTTGTGGTGACATTGGTGAGGGTAAGCTTGCGACAGTCGAAGAAATCGCTGAGCGTACCCTGGCTGAGTTGAGGCGTTGTCGTGACCTTGAGGGTCAGAAGATGTTAGTCACTGCTGGTCCGACTCGCG
This sequence comes from Coriobacteriia bacterium, assembly GCA_009781525.1. Classification (GTDB taxonomy): domain Bacteria; phylum Actinomycetota; class Coriobacteriia; order Coriobacteriales; family UBA8131; genus WQXZ01. Next base: position 1,691 of record WQXZ01000047.1, read on the forward strand.
AGTTCTTGGATCCTGTACGTTTCATCTCATCTCCTTCCAGTGGACTGACCGGCTACCTGATTGCCGGTGAAGCTGCTCGCCGCGGTGCTGAGGTTCACATGGTCAGCGGACCGGTCGAGCTGCCGGACCCCTTTGACGTAAACGTGATTCGCGTAACAAGTGCTCAGGAGATGTATGAGGCCGTGAATCAGGTCTACGACGAAAAACAACCCGAGGTAGCTATATTCACAGCCGCTGTTGCTGACTTCAGACCTGCCAGTAAAGCAGAGCAGAAGTTGAAAAAGGGAGCAGACCTTCCTGGTTCAGCCGCCCAGGGCATTGCTGATGAAGAGGCAACTGACGAGAGCAACATCGCACCGGCTTATACACTGGATCTTATCCCCAATCCTGACATTCTTTTCTCGATAGCGCAGCGTAAAGGCAGCTGCTACGTTGTCGGCTTCGCAGCTGAATCTGAGAATATCATAGAGAATGGCTTTGCCAAACTAAACGCCAAGGGTGCCGATATGATCGTCGCAAATGATATCTCCGATCCTGAGATCGGCTTTGCGACGGAGTACAATCGATGGCAACTCCTCTCTGAATCCGGAGCGGAGGATACCGGCACGTTGAGCAAGCGTACCCTGGCGGGAATCTTGCTTGATAGAATCGCCAACAGGCAGTAGATTAATTCTAACAACCTAATCTTTCGCTTCCGAGAACTGACGTTTTCGGGCGAATTGTCGCCCCTTGAAGCTTAACAAAGCTATTACAGGAGGTGAATCATGTATCCAGTTTGAAGAGAGTTTAAAGATAGAGCGCACCACATCGCAACAAAGACTTAGTACGAAGAAAAATGTAACACAGAAAAGCTAAAAGAAGGAGTAAACGAAATGAAAGAAACACCATATAAGACCTACCTTGAAGAAAGTGAATTGCCGCAGGTTTACTACAACGTCCGAGCAGACATGAGAGAGGCGGCCGGTGGGCAGGACCATGCGCCGATGCTGCATCCCGGAACCTTGCAGCCGGTTACTGTTGCTGACATGGAACCGATTTTCTGCACCGAGCTTGCCAAACAGGAGCTGAATACCGAAGACCGCTACATTGATATTCCCGGTGAGCTGATAGACTTCTATCGGATGTATCGCCCGTCTCCGCTGATTCGCGCCCATTTTCTAGAGCGTCTACTGGATACTCCGGCACGCATCTATTACAAGTACGAAGGCAATAACACCTCGGGCAGTCACAAGCTGAACTCAGCGATCGCCCAGGGCTACTATGCCAAGCTGCAGGGCTTGAAGGGACTGACCACAGAGACGGGAGCTGGCCAGTGGGGTACAGCTATGAGTATGGCTGCTGCATACTTTGGCCTGGATCTTGAGGTGTTCATGGTCAAGGTCTCATACGAGCAAAAGCCGTATCGCAAAACAGTGATGCAGACCTATGGAGCCAGCGTGGTTCCGAGCCCGAGTGCTACCACCGAAATCGGCCGCCAGATGCTGGCTGAGAACCCGGAGTCAAGCGGCAGCCTGGGCAACGCCATAAGCGAGGCGGTTGAGAAAGCGCTGACGAAAGAAGGATATCGCTATGTGCTCGGTAGCGTCTTGAATCAGGTACTGCTGCATCAGTCGATTATCGGACTTGAAGCTAAAGCTGCCATGGAGAAGCTGGGTGAATACCCTGACATCGTTATCGGCTGCGCAGGTGGCGGTTCAAATCTAGGCGGGCTGATGGCTCCCTTCATGCAGGATCGTCTGACCGGCAAGCCGGCACCATATTTTATCGCCGTCGAACCTGCCAGCTGCCCGACCATGACACGCGGTCGCTTTGCCTACGATTTCTGCGATACCGGCAGGGTCACACCACTTGCCAAGATGTACACCCTCGGCAATGGTTATATTCCGTCTGCTAACCATGCTGGCGGTCTACGCTATCACGGCATGAGCCCGATTCTTTCCCAGTTGTATCATGATGGCTTCCTGGATGAGGCAAGAGCTGTGGAGCAAACCTCGGTTTTCGAAGCCGCGATCCAATTCTCTCGCACAGAGGGAACCCTACCTGCACCAGAAAGTGCACACGCCATTCGCGCAGCGATTGACGAGGCTATCAAGTGCAGGGAAACAGGTGAGGAGAAGGTCATTCTATTCGGCTGTACCGGTAATGGCTACTTTGACCTGTCTGCCTATGAGCAGCACATCAACGGGTCGATGACTGACTATATTCCAACCGATGAAGACCTGCTGCGTGGTTTTGCCAGCATTCCCAGCCTTGCAGGAATACAGTAGGGGCATGCATATTTAAAAGTCGGCTGGAGTTTATGAGGTTTGCTGGAGAGTGTAGTATGCTTGACAAAGGCTCAAAAGCAAAGTGCACTACAGTAGTAAGATACAGCTACCTAAAAAACAACGTTTCAGCTGTTTAGCATTATCTGAACAGAGAAACCGAGACTACTGCTCTATTCTTAATTCAGGTTGAGGATTTTCAACTTGTGACTAACCAAACAAAGCGGCACCCTGTCAGCCCGGGGTGCCGCTTGTTGTTGTATTGCATGTAGTCGATGAAGATAGCTGCGAAAGGCGTTCTTAGTCGGAGCTTATCCTACTCAGAACTGGTTGCTTGCTGCTCTGGCTCTTGTTCGCTCCGTTGAGGACGATCATAACGACCGCGCCCCGAGCCGGACCTCTGCCTGGGACGATCTCGTTGATCGCGACTTTCGCGCTGCTCCGCCGCTCTTCGTCTGCCCATTCCACGCGGCTCACGTGACCCGGACTTGCCCTTTATCAGCAGAGTCTGGTGCCTTCTGGCAACTTCGTCCTGTGCCAGGCGATCAAGTTCAAGTGACTTCTCATTCAAGCTTGAATTCATCTTTTGCAACAAGGTCAATAATTGTGCCTGCTCATCTTCACTCAGTCCGTCGAATAGATCGTTGTATCTGTGATCCATCTGGTCGGTCAGCTCTTTGCCTTCAGCGGTCAGAAATACTTTTCGCACCCTCTTGTCTGCCTCGTCACCTTCGACTCGGATCAGGCCTTTTTTCTCAAGCTTTGCAACCAGCTCAGAAGCAGATGAAGGACGGATATCCAAAGCCTCCACGATGTCTTTGATCAGCACACCATCATTCTTTGACAGCATGTATAACAGGCGACCTTGTCCACGCATCATCTGAGGACTGTTCTGGAAGAAAGCCGCAGAGCCTGCAGGTCCTGCCCCCGACAGGAAGGGCATCGGTGGCATACCAGCAGGAAGCGGTGGCGGAACATCTAATCCTGGTGCCGGAATCGCATCTGGATCAAACTGCTGACGATGGATACGATGCATCTGCAGGCGCAACAACAGCCGAGCAGCGCGCTGGCATTCTACCAATAGTTGTACCTGATCAGCCTCACCTGCGAACTCAGCGCTGTCGCCATCAAAGGCTTCTTCTGATGTATCAGAACCAAAACCATCTCCCATGAATCTATACATGGTCGTTCCTTTCTATTTGGACACAGATAGTGTTTTGTAGGCTAAAAAATACCGAAAATAATTCGGTACCTAATTATAGACAGAAGCTAAGATGAAAGTCAATTACACCTTGGCTACGTCTTAAGCCCGCCTTAAGCCCCGGGACGAGCTCTGGCTTCACGCACTGAAAGGGTGACGCCTTCAATGGATTCACCCATATCAGGGTCGTACACTGTATATGTGCGCTTACCGATCTGCTTCGAATAATACATGGCAATATCCGCATATTTGACCAGGTCGTTATAGTGGGTGGTATGATCCGGATACATCGAGACCCCAACACTGAGAGAGATGTTGTAAGCTTTTGCATACTTGCTTATATCCGGGTTATTATCAAATTCATCGATGATATTCTTGGCGTATTCTCTAGCGCCATCCAGGTCAATATCTGCCAGCAGTTGAACAAACTCGTCGCCACCGAGGCGAGCCGTCAAACACTCACGCCTGGTTTCCATGGCATGTCTGTTCAGATAGTCAGAAAGCAGATTGGCTGTCATAGTCAGGTAGCGGTCTCCCTCGGCATGTCCGACGTTGTCATTGATGTTCTTGAAGTTGTCGATATCCACGAAAAAGGCTGCCATGGGCACGCTGAGCTTCGTCGATGACGGATTATCAAACCTGTCGGCAAGATATGTGAACAGGTATCGTCGATTCGGCAATCCGGTATTCATGTCTTTGTTAGCCATGTCAAACAGTTGCTGCTGATTCATCCTGTTCTGCCTGAACAAGACAACCGATGTCGCAAATAGCAAAACCATCATCGCACCCAGGCTTGTCAGCAGAAGTCGACTGATTCGCTGCGAAGTGTTGTAGGCACTGGTAATGGGCTGATTATTAAACTCAACACAGACCAATCCGATAACAGAGCCAGCCCGGCGAAGAGGCAGCGACCCACAATTCATGCCTGCCTCAGAATTGCTGGGGTCTTTGATATCAAGATCGATACGTCCATCAAAAGCTGCAGCCTGAGACTCGGTCAATTCAATAAATGTAAAGGCCTGAGCATTTTGGTTCATGGTGTCAAAGACAATCATATACTGGTCGTTAACCTGCCGGATGACATAGACCCTGTTAGCCCCGACACTGATCTGCACCTGCTGCAATGAGTACAAGGTATAGTCATACTGGGTTCTGTATTCAGCAACATCCGCCGGATCTTTCAAAGCAAACAACATGCCAGTATCTATCAGCTCAGCACTGGCTTGGCACGAAGCTGAAACCGTCGATCTGGCATTCTGGATAAGAACACTCTTCATATGGTCGCGTCCAAGCAGAGAAAAATATGCAGTTGAAGCGAAGATCATTGTAGCAACGATAGCAACCGCGAACAGAGATTCTGCAAATATCCCCTGGCTGTGCAGGCTCCGCGAATAGGCGTTCCACGGATTTGGACGTTGGGCCGTTTTATTCAAAATTGACTTCCTCTTTACCCCCGGCCGGACCATGCCTCCCTTTTTTTGCCGTGTAGATTATACCCTGAGAAAGGTTTCTCCGGATATAAGACTGAATGAGCAGGCTTTTTGCGGGCAGGCTTGGATACAGGCGCTACAGCCAAGGCAGTACAGTGGGTCAGCGTAAACGACGCCATTTTCAATGCTGCGAGCCTTCAAGGCACAAGCCTCAACGCAGGTTCCGCACGCATCACATGCATCCGAGTCGGTCTGGCTGACCAGTTGTGTGACGCTACTTGCATTTGCAGGGTTCCTGCCGATAGCTTCAACCAGAGCTTGGCGATGAGACGACAGAATCGGCTTTTTTGATCCTGAAAAGGTGTTTTGCAGGTCTTCAGCCAATAGGGTTCTACTTAGTGTCTGGCGACGAGCGCGAATCAGAATAGCTTCATCAGCTGAGCGGTTACCGGTTCTATTGGAATCATCAAGGGTTCTTTTCAGCTCTCCATAGAGTCCGGTAAATGCCTCACGTCGATCCGCTTCACTTTCTCTTACCAGATAATCGCGCACGCTTGGCTTCTGATATTGGGGCACATCCTCGGGTGAATTGATAATGGAGACGCTTTGATTGCTCCAGCGTTCAGCCCTATCTATTGAGTCAGCAAAGGTGTCAACTACCCCGTCTTTGCAATTAACTGGACAAAGATCGCATTGACCTGGTGGTAGGTAGACACTGACATGGTTCAGTGACGTAACGCCTATTTCATTCAAAGCTGTGAACCAGAGCTCACTGGAAAGAATAGCCAGACAGGGAACAACAAAGAGGTTCTCACTGACTTCAGCCTGCTTCAGGATGGTTAAGGCAGCTTGGGCTGCTTCGGGGTCTGAGCTTTCAGATTCAAGCCGTAATAATGCAAAACTACGCGAGCAGGTTATCGCCAGGTGCTCGACACGCAAGGTCGCCTGCAATAAAACCCTGATCAACTGTTGGTGCGTCAGAGTGGTTGCAGCAATCGCGTTCGTAGGGCAAAGGCTGATACAGTATCCGCACTTCAGGCAGTCTCTGGTAACAATCGGACGCTGTAAGACGGTTGCTGTGATCGCGTCCACCGGGCAAGCCTCGATACAGATCTGGCACTCGGTTGCCTGCTTAGCACTTCGCAGACACTGGCTGCTCATGGCAATGACACTACCGGTGCCAAAGTCAGTCAGACCAGGATTGCATCGTTTTACCAGTTCGGTTGCTAACAGGTTGTTGTCGGAGGTCTTATCCATATGAAAAGTATATAGTAGAGCTATGGAGAAAAGATATTTGAAACTTGATTCGTTTGCCTTGAAGGTTATCGCCATTATCGGTATGAGTGCAAATCATCTGGGAAACGCTTTCTATAACTATCTGCCACTGACGATTCGTGCCATTCTGATCGGCTTCGGAGGGCTGACTTTTCCGATTATGGCTTATCAGATCTCGGTCGGTTATCAGCATACTCGCGATGTTCGGAAGTATGCGCTACGCCTTGGTGCTTTTGCGCTGGTCTCACTGGTGCCGTTCATCTGGGTGCTGGGGCCAAGTCTGAATATCATGTTCACCTTACTGCTGGGGCTGTTGATTATCTGGGCGGATGACACTCTACAGGGCAGCGATTCGAAGCGATTGGTGTTTTATCTGCTGCTGACAGCTGCAGTGCTGGTTACGCATTGGTGTGACTGGAGCTACATCGGCGTGCCGATGATTCTGCTGTATCATCGTGGTCGTGGCCAGAGTTGGCAGCCGGTGTTGCCGGTTGCGATGGTCTGGCTAATGGGGCTAGGCACCGTAGTTGACCTGCTGGCAAGATCAGCGCCGCTGGTTTACTGGCATTACAACTTACCTATGCTGCTCTACTGCTTTGTCGGTGCAACAGCAACGATTCCGCTGATACGTGCCTACAACGACGAGCAAGGCCGACCGATGAAGTATTTCTTCTACCTGTACTATCCGCTGCATATAGCAATACTAGGAGTAGCGAAAGGCTTGATTTTCGGTGTTTGGTGGTGAGCGTTGCCTGCGTTGCCACCACACCACGCCACGCGCGCCGAACCTCCCGTTGTCGCCAGCCGCCGCTGACAACTGCGACAGGCCCCGCCCCGATAACCTTCCGACATTCCTCCAAGTCCGCTGCGTCAAAAAAACCGAGTTGATGGCAGAGATTGACGATTGTGGCGATTTTTATGCTTGAATCGCCATGCGGAATTCCGAACACTTTCGCGAGTAAGGCTCTGACCTGCATGTTTGCATTGTGTGCCTTCAGCCTGGCGACGAAGACTGCTGTGTTTTAGCGGTAGAATCGCCACAATCGTCAATCTCTGCCATCAACTCGGTTTTTTTGACGCGGAGCTGCAAGCGGGACAATCAACCCGAAGCATCAACCCGGGCAACAAACGGTACTTTTAGCAGCGAATCATCGCAGCGCTGCGCGCTGCGTGGGTATTGACTTCTGGGTTGTTTGTGGAGGGTTTGAGAGTCGGAGATGGAAGGCAGTAGGAAAGAAAGGACAATGGGATGAATTACAAGGAGGAAGAACCAACCCAAAGAACAATCTGCCTTCCAATCCGAACTCTACAAAAGGTGACTACCAAGTTTCGTTGCCTCATTCTATCGAGCAGCGAACATGATGTAGTTAGGCAGATGTCATGAACTTGTAATTTTTACTTTCGCCGAAGCTGATTTAGGGCTCCTGGATAATAAAGCCCATACAGTCATTGCTGTTTGCTGCAATGTAGAAGATGATCCTGGTGTTGTCTTCTAGATCATAGACATAGAGCACGTAGTTGTACCTGTCATAGGCATATGTGTAGGTCTGTGGGTTCAGATTCATATTGCTTGAGAGCTCCATATCCTCCGGTTTCGGACTTACACCAGTCTGCGCTGCAAGCAAGGCTTGAAACGAGTACCTATAGGTATAACGGAAGTATTGATCGATTCGATCAAACGATCGGGCAAGGTAAGTCTGGCTTGATCCTTCAGTCTCCTGCATGATGAAAAACGATACCGACCAGATAGCATAATGGTCGTCTGTTGGCATCCGCTCGATTAGCCAGGGAGGAGTTGTCTGCTGGTCAGAGCCATCGAGAATGCCTTCTTCACCAGTTTCTCCAGTCTGGTTTGCCTCATCGCCTTGGTCGGCATTACCTGGAGTATCTGCTGTGTTGTCAGCAACTCCAGTACCATCGTCTGGTACTTCGTTCTCTCCAGGGTCATTTGGATTTATATCACCAGCGTCAGCTTCATTTGTCAACACCACTTTCGCCCACTGGTCGTCTAGTATCAGGCAGTATATCAAAACACCTCTGAGGCTGACCGCGCACTGAAGATCTTCCTGCCCGTCACCATCTATGTCACAACCGTTAATGACGTAGAAGGGTAGGTCAGATTCGCTGGCGGTTTCCATGTACTCAAACGAAGCCAGAAGGCGATCACTGTATTCGACATCAAAACCTTCTATGGGCATTCCACGACCTTGCATCATATCCAGCAGGAAACCCGTGATTCCAATATAGCGAAGATACTGCTGCTCATCGTAACTAAGTGGTCTTGCGTTTTCGGCATCGTAGAGATTCATCGGATATAAGGGTGGCGGACCACTGAAGATAACACCGGTGTCACCTTCGGAAGATGATTCAAGTATGGCGATTTGCTCCATATACGGATCAAGCATCGGATATATTAGATTTGGCAGCACGACACCAGCGGTAAGTATTGCTACAGTAAGCAGTATCGTAATCAGATTATGCAGTTGGCGCTTCATCAGCTGTCTTCTTCCTGAAAGCCAGAGGCTGGATCTTCTAAATATGTGAAATGGTCGGGTGAGGAGGAGTAGACGCGCTCGCGGATGGTTGTGAAGCGGGCGTAGTTGCTTCC
>WQXZ01000048.1 GCA_009781525.1 Coriobacteriia bacterium
AGGCTGAAGCTGAAGTCCCCGGCAGCCAGTGAGTAGGTGCTATCTGTCGTGTTGGTGACGGTCTTGGTGCCGGAAGGCTGGATGGTCTCAGTCGTTACCAGTGGCTCATACTTATTCGTGAAGACGATATTGGAGATGCTGCTACCATCAGCAAGTCTCCACTGTAGCCGACCTTCGTTATCGCTGACGATAATGGTGAACTCATACTTGCAATCGTCGAAGGTCCACCCTGGTGCATTGGCTACGCCTCTGAACTCAGGAACCTCAGAAAGTGTGAAGTGGTATTCACCAGGTGAGGTAAATTCATATGTGAACCTAAAGGTGCCATAGACTACATTGTCATCAACACGCGAAATAATTGATTGAATCTTACTGTATGCGTCTTTCGGCTTGCCGCCTTCGACTTCAAGGACGAAACGGAAGTCATTATCTTCCATGGTGTAGGTGCCACCTAGGATAATTACTTCCTTTGTTCCGGTAATTGTTGCTGATGTCGGAATCGGTACGTAGGTGTTTTTAAATTGAGCATCATCGACAGGCTCTCCGTCAAGGTAGTAAACAGCAGTAACCTTCAGCACTCCTTCATTATCTAAGTCTTCCTCGACAGTGACTTTCACTGAATAAACTAGGTTTGAGTATGTCCAGCCAAAAGCACCATCGTCTATCTCTTCAATAACGTATTCGTGGTCACCCAGGTCGTCAAAGGTGAAGGTAATCGGTTGGAACTCAATCGCACTGGTACTTCCGCTTACTCCTTCAGAGACGACATCCGAGCCTTCGGAAACAGTGAATCGGAATTGACCGGGTGTCATTTCTTTGCCTTCGGCTGTCTTGTTGGCAAGAGGCATCCATGTGCCCTCAGCGTAATACCAGCATGCGTAGATTGTGACTTCCATTACAGAGTCGTCGCCACCAGCAAGTTCAGCATATGTGGTCGCGTTGGTGACTTCATCACCATCTGCGGTAAACCATCCATCGAATCTATGACCTGGTCTAGCCATTAATGATTGGTTGTAGAAGCTCCTAGACGGTAGCAAATCACTCTCAGTCCATGCGATGCCTGTAAGGTTGTCAATCGCAGATTCTCCGTCATATTCACCTCCGCCAAGGTCATAGATTACCGTGTAGTCAGATCTTTCTTTATAGTAGAGCTTAAGCACCAATGAGCCATCACCAGCGATAACACCTGAGGGTATTGAGTCAGGATATGAGTAGTCGACAACATAACCTGCAGGAGGTGGATCAACTGGATCGGCGTAAACAGTGATGCCGGTGGTTCCGGTCAGTCCCTCGGTGAGAAATGCGTCACTATCTGGAATGCCAGATGCACTTACTAGATAGTGCTCGACAGCATAGGAAGTGTTTGTTTTAGGCAGCCAGAGTGCAGTGTAGGTTACTCCTTTGGTGACTACCTTTGGGATATCGTTGTTGGTCAAGTAAGTGTTTTCTCCATCGCTCCACCCGGCAAATACCCATCCTGGTTCACGAGGTTCGAGCTCACTAATAGGAGGTGCAGGAGGAGTGTTTTCACCACTTTTTAGACCCTCGGTGTAGTACTCGTCTTCGACAAACTGCCCTTGAGTACCCCGCATGAAAGCAACAAAAAAGGTTTCGATATCTACATCGCCGATGATACCTATAACATCATTACCCTTTATGTTAAGACGCACGTTAATAGTATAGCCTGCTCCGTTGAAGGTAAACGGAAACTCTTCCGTACCAGATGGGCCGTCCAAACCTATCTCGGAGTTAATAATCTTGCCTGTCTTATCTTTAACGATTATGAAATACTGACCTTCTCCGTTGCCATTAGTCGTTCTACCAATGATGATTTCGTTGTCGCTTGCATCTTTTATACTGACTTGCCCACATTCATTAAATACCCAGTCAGCGGTAAGGGTGATGTTTCCTGTGGTGCCTCCTGGAATCGAATATCGATAATCTCCAGTCCACCCGATAAACTCATAGTTTGCTCTAGTCGGAGAATAGAACCACATAGGGATATCTTCGATAGTGTATGTCGTTGGATTTCTAGAATCATTGGTTCCACCGCCGAGCACATATGTGATGGTGTAGGTTATTGGTGTATATTTCGCTGTGACGATTGTGTCTTCGGTAACAATGCTGAAGTCAGTATCCCAACCGACAAAGTTATATCCTTCTCTATGCAATCCAAGAGGATCAGGTGCAGTGGCACTTCCACCGTCTGGTACAACCTCTTCTTTAACGACCGTCGTACCCCAGCTAACGAAAGTAACATCCCAAAAGCCATCTTCTGCCAGTGGCACTATGCCTGCAGGCTCGGCTTCTTCCCAAATAGCATAGAGGGTGGTGTTTTCTTCGATAACGAAAGTCGTCACGCCAGCTTCACCATCTTCAGCTCCAACGAAAAAGTCAGGTTCGACTGCCTCTGCATCAAAAGCCCAGCCGATGAACTTGTAAGCGTAGCGCAGTGGCTCCGGCTCGAAAAGCACTGTGATGGTGTCACCTGCCTCGTATGTCGACCCATCGAAGATCACGCAATAGCTAATGCCACCATCATAGGTGACCTTTAGCCCATCATCGTCTGAGTCATCACCTTCAGGCTCGCGGAAGACGATCAGCTCACCTGCGAGTGGCTTTATTATCGGGTCGGCTCCCAGGTCGCTTAAGGCTGAAGAAGCATCATCTGAGCCGTCGGTATCAGATAGATCTCCTTCACTGTTACCCTCTCCTGGGTATGGTTCGGCTTCTTTTCCGGCGGTATCCTTTTCTGGAATCTCCTGGTCGGTAAGCAAGCCGGCTTCTCCCTCAATCGCTTCGCTGTTTCCTAGTGCTGGAAAAGCCGGGATAACGCCAAGTATCATCACTGATGCCAGCGCTATCGAGGTTATTTTGCTAAGCAACGGAGTTAATTTTTTTACACGCGAAATAATAGCGTATCTGCTCTCTGCCATGACATAGCCCCTCTCATTGGCTGTAAATGCCTCCTAAAACAGATACAGCACGGGTTACAATTGCTCTAATTCTAACACGGTAGTATGGTGCTGAAAATGTTAGCTTCGGTAAACGTTGGCAACACATTTGCACGGATTTTTTCGGAAAAAGAATGCAAATTGCTCTTTTTTCTCTATCACACCAGAAATCATAGTGACAAAACCCTGCTTTTTTTATCCCTGAACCGGAAGGCTGCCTGTTTCGCAGCCTTCCTTTCCTCTCAATAACACTTCCCCTTTTTGTGATTTACACCTTTAAGCTGCTGCTGTGGTCGGGCGAGTCGGGCGATCTTCTTCGCTGGTCTCACGCCTGAATGAACGCAGCATGCTTACAAAAACGAGTGCGAAGATGATTGCGCTGAATACCGTCCACTGATCAACCATAATCATCGGATTGTTCATGTTTTCGGTCAAGAAAAAGAAGATCACTCCAAGAATCGCAAACAGAACAGTCACAGTGATCCACATGGGCTTGCGCTTGGTTTGTGTGATTTCTCCGGTCTCTTCATCCTCGTCTTCACTGTTGTAGAACAGTGTTCGTATTACTGTTACCACAGCCAGCAGAACACCGACAAGCATCAGTATGAAGTTGACGAGAGCCCATGCGTCGTAAGCGCCGATCAGTGGTGTATCAATCTCACCTATTGTGGCTTCAAAGAGCGGTCTGACTGTCAGGTCAGACTGGACGTTGGTGAAGTCTGTGTCCCAACCAATGAAGTCATATCCTTTTATTGCCGGTGGCATAGGCTCTACAGCATCGCCTCCGCGAGGTACGCTCTGCTCGCTAATTACATTGTCGTCGTTGTCAACAAAGGTCACAGTGAATGTCTCTGTTGCATACTGCGCTGTAACGGTCAGGTCTGACTGTACGTTGGTAAAGTCGATATCCCAGCCGGTGAAAGTGTAGCCATCGCGTACAGGTGATTCCGGAGCAGTTGCATCAGCACCTGGTGCAACGGTTTGAGTTGAGAGCACTGTGCCGTCCCAGTCCACGAAAGTCACCGTATATTCAGTGGTGCCTACCGGCGGAGTCGGCGGCGCAGGTGGTGTAACAGCGACCCAGTTAGCAATTACAGTGACATTGCCTGCAGGCATGACAAAAGTGGTTGAAGCTGCAGCATTATTGGTAAGTATCACTCCCCCGACACTGACTGTCCAACCAGTGAACCTGTACCCAGTCCGTCCACCAGCAGCGATACTTACTGTATTGTTGACATTGTAGGTGCCGGCTCCCGTGTATTGTGCATAACTGTTCAAGACAGTCACTGTATAGTCAATCGGCTCATAAATGACCTTTATCACTCCGTCTTGCGCAATGGTTACCGGCAGTTCAGCTGGCGCAGTATAGCCATACCGATAGCCAGGCGGTAGGAACAAGGTTGTATTCGGCGCAACAACAGTTAATACATCAGAAGCATTTACCCAGACGGTTTCACTGACAGTCACACTACCCAATCGTGCAAGCAGGTTGTCAGTCGTGTAATACTCGACTGCGTACGAAATCACTTTCGTCTGAGTTGGGTCAACCTCCCACTGAGCATATAGAGTAAGATCTTCAGCTGGCATGTCAAACACATCGTCTGCATCATAGGCAATGCCTGAACCATCAGCAGCCGTGTTCCATTCAACGAATCTATACCCTCTATATACAAAGCTGTTCTGTCTGATCGTAACTTCCTGGCTAATTTTATATGGATTATCCGCATCTGGTAACAGCATCTCACCTAAAAGGGTAGCTCCCCCATTTCCATCATAGATAACACTGTAGAAAACCGATGTATCAACACTCGCTGATGCTGACTTGCCGTCAACTATCACAGTATTAGTAATGCTTCCCTTCATCACATCTTCAGCAGAAACGTAGTAGGCAAAAATGAATGTGACCTTCTCTGACTGGGCAATGCTGGTTGTGTACCGCACCTTTCCATCGGCACCAGTAAGTGCCAGCGTTGTCTCGCCATCCGCTGCAAAAAGAACTCCAGGTAGTTGTTCGATAATCTCGATGTTGGTTATAGCTGTCCTGCCCCGATTGGTTACTACAATACTAAAGAGAACAATGTCGTCTTGATAAGCGATATCAACATCGGTCTGTTTCTTGACTGTCAAAGCTGCCGTTGAAACACTTGCGCTGTCAGTTTTCGTTACCGTATCTTGGTCAATAACCACAGAGGCAGTAGCAACATTCAGTACCATGCCTGAGGCAATATTCGCCCAAACCACGTTATGCTCAAAGTAGAATATGACGCTTTGGCCGGCTTCTATCTCATCGATAAAATAAGTAGCGGTTGTTCCCGCAGTTTCTACTGGATCAATCAGGTTGTCAGCATCATCATAAAGATCTCCAGCCAGGCTTTCGACTAGCTCGACATCAAACAGTGTGTCTTCACTGTGGTTGGTTATGACAATCTTGAAGCGAATCGTATCACCAAGATAAGCCTGCTCCTGATCAAATGGAGCCTCGACTGTCTTCTGAATAGAGATAACATCAGTGTAGACTTCTTCTTCATCTTCAATATCACCAACATTTATTGTGTTCCTGAAAACACCGGTACCGATGTCTTCAGCCTTCAGCTCATAATCAAAATAGAGAATCAGTGTCTGCCCAGGCTCAACCAAAGGCACCAGATACTGGTCGACATCAGTCGCCAGTAAGTCACCTGTAGCACTGATAAAGTTGCCATACATTGATTCTTCAACTAAGACATCAAACAGATCATTATCACCACTATTTATCAGAGTGATCCTGTAGCGGATTATCTGCTCAGGAGCAGCCGTGGTCTCACCTTCAACACCATCAACCGAGAACAGCTCTTTTGACAGACCTAGAATGCAACGCCATTGAGCTATGTAATCAACACTCTCTGTTACATAGTCTGCAATCTCCGGCTGCCAGCCATCGAATATATAGTAGGGGCTATCCGAGTTCGCATACTCATCTGGTGGAGCAGGCGTTGCAATCGGTGGGTCCCCAACAAGTACTGGAAACACCTTCTGATATGAAGCCTGATCCCAGAGTCCGTGGATGCCGGGCAAGAATCTAACCAGGTAGTCCTCAATGATTATGGGGCCTTGCTCGCCGATATTATGGTTCTTATGGTTTGCGTTACCAAACACATTCAGTATGCTGGGCAAATATGGCAGTTCAGCCGAAAAGACCTGGTAACGTGGGCTTTGAACAATCCATCGATCCGCCTGAACTGTCAGACCCGGAAAGAAGATGGTCATACTCTGAACCATGTTCTTTATATCACCCGCATCATGATAGATCAGGAGGTAGACGGTGTTTGTTGACTCGTTCCAAAACACAAAATCAACACGATTGTTTCCGTTAAACGATATTCCGCTGAAATTCAGGCGAATAGCACCTGACAGCACATCTTCAACCTGATCCCAAACCGCTGGCCAATCAGCCTGCGCCAGGGGAACAATACCCACTATCTCTCTCTCCTGATCAAAGCCCCATACAGCATAAAGAACCGTGTCTTCTTCTATCACGAAGCTTGCCAAACCATCCGAGTTGTAGGTAGCAGGGGCATCATAAATATACGGATCGGTGTCCCAACCTATGAAAAACACTCCCTCAACCTCTGGCTCAGGTGCAAAAAGTACAGTTACCGTGTCGCCAAAGGCATATGAGGTATTATCCACAGGAATTTGGTCTGCTTCTGGCCACCAGTTACTATCGTAGGTAACCGTAAACCATGCTTCATCGCTCAGGTCAGGTTGGTCTGGTGCGTCAAGCAGTAATAGTTCGTCAGACGCCAAGAGAGTGATTCCTGCGTCTGCGGCAATGTCGGTGACGGTATCAGAGTCACTGTTAAAGCTCGCTGCCAGCTCAGATTCGTCGCTCAGCAAAAGTGTGGCTTCGCTGCCTGCTTCGACGCTAAGTTCCAAGTCTGCGTCAGCCAATGCGAAATACGCCGGCAATACACCAGCTATCATCACTGATGCCAGGGCGATTGACAGCACTCTTGCGGCAACAGAAAAAGTCGCCTGCGAGAACAGGCTTTTTTCGCGCCGCCGGACGGATCGATTACTATAGGCCATGACTAACCCCCTCAGAATTACCGCATTTGCCTCCTGAACAAATACGGCACAGGTTACATATCAATTGTGATTCTATCATCTGTTCTGCTGGCCGATGCCGAATTGTGCGCTTTTGTATGATGACTTGAACGCACAGAATTATCAATAAATTGTGGATAAGTTGCTGAATTTAGAGAATTCCCCAAAATTATTAGCCGCGCCCCTCTAACCTTTTTCAAGAAATCATGTGGATAAACCCTCGTTTTGTTGGCTTGCCAATCAGATACTATATGATGGTAAAGGAGCTGCCCTTACGGACAGCTCCTTTACTTCTTGGCTCCCTACCCCCTGTTTACCCCTGTCAGGAGCTTTCGAAACTTGGTCTAAGCGGCAGCAACCTCTTGGCTCTCGTCTTGGCTTGTCTCGCGCTTGAATGCGAAGAGTGTTGTGACAAGCTCGATCACGAAGATGATTGCGCTATAGATTGTCCAGCGATCGACTAAGATCATCGGATTTCTCATGTTCTCGGTCAAGAAGAAGAAGACTATACCAGCGATTGCCAGGAAGATCGTCAGGCCAATCCAGAGCGGTTGACGCTCGGTCTGCTCGGTTTGGCTGGTCTCTTCGTCTTCATCCTTACGCTTGTAGAACAGGGTTCTTATTACGACAACTACCGCCATCAGGGCACCGATCAACATCAGTATGAAGTTTACAAGAGCCCATGAGTCGTAGGCGCCGATTAATGGTGTTTCGACCTCGTTGATTACATAGAGCGGTCTGACTGTCAGGTCTGACTGAACGTTGGTGAAGTCTGTGTCCCAACCAGTAAAGTCAAAGCCCTCAAGTGCCGGTGGCATAGGCTCTACAGCGTCTCCACCACGCGGAACACTCTGCTCGCTGATAACATTGCCTTCACTGTCAACGAAGGTCACTGTAAAAGTCTCTGTTGCGTACTGTGCTGTAACAGTCAGGTCTGACTGTACGTTGGTGAAGTCTGTGTCCCAGCCGGTGAAAATGAAGCCATCACGTGTCGGATCTGCAGGTGCAACCGCGCTTGCACCAGGTGTAACAGTCTGGGTCGAGAGCACTGTGCCATCAAAGTCGACGAAGGTCACTGTGTATGTAACCTCAGCTGCAGGTAAGACAGCTGCCCAGTTAGCGGTCACTGTCACGTTGGCTGCAGGCATCGTGAAGCTGGTTGTAGCTGCATTGCTGGCAAGAGATGCACCTCCGGCATTCACGGTCCAACCAGTGAAGGTATAGCCTGCCCGGGTGCCAGCAGCGATGGTGACGGTGTTGCCAATGTTGTAGGTACCAGCACCGGTTGTGGCTGCATAGCTGTTCACGACACTTACCGTGTAAGGAATCGCTGTCCACTGGGCATACAGAGTGTGGTCGTCAGCATTCTTGACTATCGTAGCTGTTGTCACCTGGGTGCCACCTGTAGCTGATGTGAACCAACCATTGAAGACATAGCCCACGCGTGTGGTTGTAGCCAGAGTACCGTAAGCTGCGTCGTAGGTGACCTCCTTCGAGGCAGGTGCTGCTGCTGTGCCACCGTTGGCATTGAAGGTGACTAAGATGTCGGAGCGTGCCTGCCAGACGGCATAGAGCTCTGTGCTCTCGGTGATCTCGAACCCAGCTGGATCGAAAGCCCCACCATCAAGAGCGAAGTCAGGCGTAGTTGCTGATGGGTCATAAGCCCAACCGATGAAGTTGTAGCCGACCAAAGCCAGGCTGCCGCTTTCGAGGATTGTCACCCAAGCGTCTCTGATGTAGGGACTTTCGGTGTCAACCGGAGCCGAACCAGTAGCCAGTACATTGTTGGCGAAATAGGTTACTGAGAACTCACGGTTAGGTACTGTGACCTCAATCTCTTCATCCGGATCGTCATCAATGACAGGAGGCGTGTTCTTATCCAGCTGATAATAGATTCGAGCCAGGTTGGTGATGTTTCCAGATTCCCAGACATCATTGACTGTGGCTGTGATGTTTAACACCACAACACTGCCGGCCAGGTCTGCCAGAGCCTCGGCATCCAGGTAGATGCTGACGCGTCCGGAATTGTGAGCCGGTGTGACAGAAGTTGTGGCTTCGCCGTCGATTACGACGCTGGCGCTCTTGAAGCTAAGGGTTGCAGGCAGGAAGTCTACCAGCAAGAGTCCTGCATAGCCTCTGGTGTCAGCGGGCAGTGTGAATGAGACGGTGAAGTCGATGTCGTCGCCATTGCCGATGAATGTGTTGCCATAGGTCTTGGTGAAGTCAACAACGGGAATGAACTCATAGACATCGTCGTCGTCTTCTTCGCCTGGGTCGCCGGGCTCTTCTCCACCCTTGGGTGTGATGTAGTAGGCAGCGTTGTTCTTGATGCTGCCAACGGTGCCAGCTGTGACCTCGAAGGTTAAGGTCAGGGTCAGAAGCATATCGGCATATGGAGCCAGGTCAGCGGCATCGAAGCTCACGCTGAGCTCGCCATCTGAGACCAGACCAGTCATCGGAATAGTAGTAGGAGTGCTACCGCCGTAGCTCACAGCAAGGCCGATGAGCGTCAGCTTGTCAGACGGGAACATATCGACGATGCGAATGGAATCCCAGGTCTCAAGGCCTTCATCTTTTGGAAGCATGCAGTTGATCTTGAAGGTCACGATGTTTCCGGATGTGTCAAAAGTGTATCCTGCCTGGTCGGCTGTTTTGTCGAACTGAGTCGGAACCTCGACTAAGCGCCAGTGGGCATACAGAGTGTGGTCATCAGCATTCTTGACGATTGTCGCTGCTGTTACCTCTGTGCCGCCGTCAGCCTCGGTGAACCAGCCGATGAACATGTAGTCTGCGCGGTTGGTGTATGCGAGCTCTCCATATGGTGAGTCGAATGTGACGTACTTGTCAGCCGGCTGCGCATCGGTGCCACCGTTGGCATTGAAGGTGACCAGGATGTCAGAGCGCGCCTCGAAGATAGCCGTATATGTCACGGTCTGATAGACGCCACCGTTCTTCTGCGGTGCCACTGTCCGCTCACTCAGGTCGGTTGCATCCGTGGGAAGTGTTGTCGTCCAGTGTGAGAAGGTATAGCCGGGGGCAGCAGTCGCTGTTG
>WQXZ01000049.1 GCA_009781525.1 Coriobacteriia bacterium
AAAATGAATTTGACGCAACGATAAGCAAACCCTACGGTGTTAGTGATGCTGAGCGTAGGCTAGGCTTAGTTGAGCAACTATCCAAAGAGAATGAGCTTCACACCTTAACCCGTGACTATATTGTGGCTGCAACAAATCAAGTTGTGCGAAAACTTGAACGCGCCAGCTAGGCGCGTGCCAGCTGGACTCTAGCTACCATCTTCAAAAGAACCAGCAACCACCATCGCTGCATTCAAGCGAGCTAAGCAATGGTTGCGACCAATCAATTCAAGCGACTCAAAAAGTGGCGGTGATACCATATTGCCGCAAATAGCAACCCTGATTGCCTGGAAGAGAGTCTTCGTTTTTATCCCCAGTTGATCAGGTAGCTGGCGCAGTGTTACCTCGAGTGTTTCGTGATTCCAGCTTTGTTGGCTGTCGCTTAGTAAGGCGATAACCTTGTCCAGAGCAGCTGCAACACCTTCAACCTTAAGGCATTTCTCAACACTATTCTCATCCAGTTTTACTACGGCTCCGCTGAACAGGTAGGCTATCATCGGCAGAGCTTCCTTCAAGGTTTTTACACGCTCCGCTACCAGGTGGTAGATTGACTCGTACCAGGTGCGGTTATTCGTGATGCTGGCCATGACAAGGGTATCTACCGATGCGCTTGCCTGCATCGCAGCAATAGCTTTGGCAACTGTGTCAGAGATTGCGATTTCAGTTGTCTGGGAGTCGGTCACGATGCTGATCGATGCCATCGCCCCAAACGGAGCTTCACCGGTGTCATCGGTTTGCTGGTCAGGTGTAACCTCAGCTGGAGAGTCTGCTGAAGCCTCATCCACAGGTCGCGCGAAGCCTGCCTGCTGAAGATATGGAGTCAGAGCGTCGATAAAGGCGGGAGCACCCATTTCTTTGATGTATGCAGCGTTTATCCAATTAAGTTTGTCCAGGTCAAATATTGCGGGGTTTCGAGAAACCCGCTCAAGCGAAAAATTTTGGTGTAAGGCTGGAGTATCGATTAATGTGGTCTCACCATCCAGCGACCAGCCGAGCAATGATAGGTAGTTGACCAGAGCCTCCGGCAGGTAGCCAGCCTCTTGATAAGCCTCAACCGAGGTTGCACCATGACGCTTTGACAGGCGCGAACCGTCAGCGCCGAGAATCATCGAAAGGTGCGCAAAAATCGGGGCATCAATACCAAGAGCTTCATAGATCAGAATTTGCTTTGGTGTGTTTGAGATATGGTCGTTGCCGCGGATAACATGGCTGATATGCATTTCAATGTCATCGATTACACAGGCATAATTATACGTGGGCGAACCATCAGAGCGAACCAGTACGAAGTCATCCATTTGCTGATAAGGTGTGCTGATCAAGCCGAATACCGCATCATCAAAAGCCACGGCCTCCCGCTCAAGCGGAATCTTCAGCCGCCAGGCATGTTGCTCACCGCTGGCAATGCGTGCGGCAGCCTCATCGGCACTTATACTACGGCAGCGACGATCATATCCACTCGGGCCACCATCGCTTACTCCCTCTGCTATCGCTTTTGCGGCCTGATCGCGGCGCGTCTTGAGTTCATCAGCTGAGCAGAAGCAGGGATAAGCACTATCGGTTTGCTTCAACTTGTCAAGCCACTCGTCATAGAGGTCAAAGCGCTCGGTCTGCAGGTACGACCCATACTCGCCGCCGACATCTGGCCCTTCGTCCCATTCAAGTCCCAGCCAGCTAAGCGCGCGCAAAATCTGCTCAGTATTCTCTGGAGTCGATCGCTCCAGGTCAGTGTCTTCGATACGTAGAATAAACTTCCCACCCATGCGCCTGGCATAAGCCCAATTGTATATTGCAGTGCGTGCTCCACCAACATGCAGATTGCCGGTTGGCGACGGCGCAAAACGTACCCGAATCTCACTCATGATTATTTCCCTTACTCTGTTTTCTTGTATAGATGCGCATCAAGCATTTCGTTGTTTGATTTGAAATGATTCTAGCTTATTAGCTCTTGCCTGAGAGCTTTGAATATAGAAACAGGGCGAGCCTTCGCAAGCTCGCCCCGTATCACCATGACTCCTCGCGTACATCCTACTACTTCAAGTTGTAGAACGGTAGCAAAATATCTTCAGTAATAGCAATACCAGCGAAATCACCAAAACCCGCTACATACTTCTAGCAAAACTCCCAAAATAGACTAATTACCACAAAAAACAACTACGAGCTTGTCTCTATGCAAGCTTTACCACTGGCAGGCTGTAACTTTCAAGGGGCGTGTAGCTAAGAGACCAGGATGTGCTATGCTCACGTCCAGGAAACCTGAATAGACAGGCTCTATGGCGAGGAGAAAACCTCGTAGATGACGAGCGTAGGTAAAGATGACCGAGGCAAACCAGATAAACAATATCGATGACTACATTTCGCAGTATTCCAATGAAATTCAACTAATCTTGCGAAGAGTAAGGCAGGTTATTGCCGATAGCGCACCTGATGCCACAGAGAGAATCAGCTACCGAATGCCATGCTTTTGGCTGAACGGTCCATTGATCTATTTTGCTGCTCAGAAAAACCACCTTGGAGTTTACCCAACAGCAAGTGGAATATCTGCATTCAGAAGCAAGCTGGCTGAGTACAAAACCTCAAAAGGCGCAGTGCAGTTTTCATATGACAAACCGATTCCTTATGACCTGATCGCAGAAATCACACGCTTCAAGGTCGAGGAGGTCACTCAACCATAGAGCTCTGCCACATATGGCAAGCAAAGCGGCCACCTGGAAACAGGTGGCCGCTTGAGTGTTGCAAATGTCAGAGTCTCTCCGTCTGACCTGCCCTTTTACTCTGCCAGCTTCTTGTAGGTGGCAAAACGCTCAACGGCATCGGCTTCTACACCAGCCAGTAGGAGCTCAGCTTCTTCGGGGAACTGGGCAGCCAGGGCTGAGTAGCGGGTCTGACCCATGATGAAGTCGCGGAAGCTCTCCTTAGGCTCCTTCATGTCCAGGGTAAATGCGTTCTGCCCATCTGCAGCCAGCTCGGGATTGTAGCGATAGAGCTGCCAGTAGCCGCAGTTCACAGCGTCTTTAATGGTCTCTTGCGAGCGACCCATACCCTTACGCACGCCGTGGTGGATGCAGGGTGCGTAGGCGATGATGATCGAAGGTCCGTCGTAGGCTTCAGCCTCGGTGATAGCCTTCATCAGCTGGGTCATACTGGCTCCCATGCCAACCTGTGCGACATAAACGTAGCCGTATGACATGGCAATCGAGCCCAGATCTTTCTTCTTGATGCGCTTGCCGGAGGCAGCGAACTTGGCAATAGCTGCCTGCGGGGTAGCCTTGGAGGACTGGCCGCCAGTGTTGGAGTAAACCTCGGTGTCCAGAACCAGGATGTTGATGTTCTCGCCTGAGGCGATTACGTGGTCAAGTCCGCCGAAGCCGATGTCGTAAGCCCAGCCGTCACCGCCGACAGCCCAGATGCTGCGCTTGACCAGGAAGTCTTCGTTGTCAAGCACGGTTGCGACAGCGTCGTTGATATCAGCATCCAGCTCGTTTAATGCTACAGCTTCGATGGCGGCACTGAAAGCATCCGAGACATCGCGGGTTTTGTCGGCATCGTCACGTTCAGCCAGCCAGGCGGCGGCTGCGTCACTTAGGCCTGCGATACCGGCAGCAGCAATCGCCTCTGCTGAGGTAATCAGGCGCTCGCGAATCTGGCGGGTGGCAATAGCCATGCCCAATCCATACTCGGCGTTGTCTTCAAAGAGCGAGTTCGCCCAAGCCGGGCCGCGTCCGTTTTTATCCACAGTGTAAGGCATCGATGGTGCACTGCCGCCCCAGATTGAGGAGCAACCGGTGGCGTTGGCAATGATCATCCGATCGCCGAACAGCTGGGTGATCAGCTTCAGGTATGGGGTCTCGCCGCAACCGGCGCAGGCTCCGCTGAACTCGATGAACGGTTTGCAGAACTGCGAACCCTTGATAGTGGTTTTGCTGGTCAGATTGTCGCGGATCGGCAGGGTTGTGAAGTACTCCCAGTTATCTTCCTCAGCCTTGTCCCAGCCAACGGGCGACATGACCAAGGCCTTGTCCTTGGCTGGGCAGACCTCGGCGCAACTGCCGCAACCCATGCAGTCCAGCACGGAGCACTGGATGCGATAGCCAAAGCCGGTCAGCCCGCGTCCCTTGGACTCGATGGTCACGAAGCTGTCCGGAGCAGCAGCGATCTCAGCGTCGTCAAGCAGCGCAGGCCGAATGGCTGCATGCGGGCAGACAAAGGCGCACTGGTTGCACTGGGTGCAATTCTCAGGTTTCCAGACTGGCGTGCTCTGAGCAACACCGCGCTTTTCGTAGGCTGCTGTTCCGCTGGGGAACTGCCCATCTTCAGCGCCGACGAATGCCGAAACCGGAAGCGAGTCGCCCTCTTGGCGATTCATGGGGATAAGAACCCCTTCGATGAACGCTGGTAGGTCGCCCTTTTCGTCGGCTTCGTCAGTGGCGTTTGCCCACTCTGCCGGAACTTCGACCTCGATAAAGGCATTGAGGCCGGTGTCAACGGCGGCGAAGTTCATATCCAGAATCTCCTGGCCGCGCTTGCCGTAGGAGTCGACGATGCCCTGGCGTAGATACTGCACGGCATCATCGATCGGAATAACGTTAGCCAGCTTGAAGAATGCGGCTTGCATGATCATGTTGATGTAGTTGCCCAAGCCGATATCGCGTGCGATTCCGTAGGCGTCGATGATGTAGAACTTGGCATTCTTCTCGGCCAGGCGACGCTTCAGCAGGGCAGGCAGGTTTGCTTCGAGCTCATCTGCTGACCAGCGGCAGTTTAGCATGAAGGTTCCGCCGTCTTTCAAGTCTTTAGCCATGTCGTACTGGGTGATATAGGATTGATTATGGCAGGCAACGTAGTCAGCCTGATTGATCAGATAAGGCGATCTGATCGGTTCTGCACCAAAACGCAGATGGCTGATGGTCACACCACCGGATTTTTTGGAGTCGTAGGCGAAGTATCCCTGTGCATTCAGGTCGGTATGGTCGCCGATGATCTTGATTGCGGTCTTGTTCGCACCGACCGTACCGTCAGAGCCAAAGCCCCAGAACTTGCACATGATAGTACCAGCAGGCTCAGAAGAGATGCTGGGATCATAATCAAGCGAGCTCATGTTGACATCGTCGTTGATGCCGATAGTAAAGAAAGGCTTCGGGTTCGCAGCAGCCAGATTGTCAAAGACTGCAACGATTTGCCCTGGTGTGGTGTCTTTCGAGCCCAAACCGTAGCGTCCACCGATGATCATCGGTGCATTGGCGGTGCCAAAGAAGGCTGAGCGAACATCCAGGAACAGCGGGTCGCCAGGAGCACCCGGCTCCTTGGTACGATCAAGCACACAGACGCGCTTGACGGTATCAGGGAGGGACGCCAAGAACGCCTCGACCACAAACGGGCGATACAGTCTGACCTTTACCAAGCCGAGCTTGCGATCAGTCAAGACATTCTGCATGGTCTCTTCGATGGTCTCGCAGACCGATCCCATTGCCACAATGACATCTTCAGCATCCGGAGCACCGACATAGTCAAACAGATTGTAGTAGCGTCCAGTCAGGTCGCCGATCTGCGTCATATAGTCGCTGACAATATCGGGGAGGGCATCGTAGAACGGCTGCGAAGCCTCGCGAGCCTGGAAGAAGATATCGGGATTCTGCGCAGTACCGCGAATGAAGGCGCTGTTCGGGCTCATCGAGCGAGCCTTAAAGTCAGCGACAGCATCCCAGTCCAGCAGGTTGGCAAGGTCTTCGTATTCGATCACTTCGATCTTCTGAATCTCCGAAGAGGTTCTAAAGCCGTCAAAGAAGTGCATGAATGGAACCCGTCCCTTAATAGCAGCCAGATGTGCAACAGCCGACAGATCCATGATCTCCTGTACCGAGCCCGATGCCAGCAGAGCAAAGCCGGTTTGGCGTGTTGCCATAACATCGGAGTGGTCACCGAAGATCGACAGTGCGTGGGTTGCTACCGTACGAGCGCTGACATGAAAAACTCCGGGTAAAAGCTCGCCGGAGATTTTATACATGTTGGGAATCATTAGCAGCAGACCTTGCGAGGCAGTATAGGTCGTTGTCAGAGCTCCGACTGCCAGAGAACCGTGAACGGCACCAGCTGCACCAGCCTCAGATTGCATTTCAACCAGTCTGACCTTCTGGCCAAACAGGTTCTTTCGTCCGTAAGCCGCCCACTCATCTACCTGCTCTGCCATGCTTGATGAGGGGGTGATTGGGTAAATGGCAGCCACGTCGGTAAACGCATACGAAACATGCGCTGCCGCCTCGTTGCCATCCATCGTCTTGTAGTTCTTACCAGCCATCGATTTCACCTTTCAGTCCGGTTGTCTACGATTTTTAAAGAATTGTCCAAGTTTATCATTGCCAGAGGATTATTCCCACAAAAGACTCACAGATTATTGAAAAATTAGCCTACGAATGGGCGAGCAGTCGGTTAAGAAGGCGCTCAGCCAACCGATACTACATCGCCCATGCATATAACCAAGCATGTGGATAAAACCTCGGTTTGCCTGCTGAGGCGTTGGTTTTGAGTTGTTGCGCCATAGATACCGATAGTGGGGGAGAGTATAAGGTTGAGCATAGAAGGACTGCATGATGATTTGTTGTTTGAGTTGAAAGTGCATATTTCATCTGATGACGCGAATAAGCATCTCTGGAAAACTGATAGCCAGCCAGCCATTTGCATAGAGCTGGATGGCTTCCATATTGCTGTCTTTGCATCGATTTGTAGCTTTCAATTTGCTTGATAGTAGGTCAATTACCAGCTGCCGTTCATCCGGGTGAATGGGGGCAGATTAGGCCTCTCACCTGCGGAAACGAGTAGTAAACTTACACCTAGTGCAGGCCAAGGCGCAAGTAGGAGAGGTCTACTCGCGGGTCATTCGTACCCCCTGCGAGAATGGCAGTCGGGTGCTCTGGCAGCCGACCATGGCCTGCACATCACTTTACATCACATGCATAAATCAATAGCTCGCCATCACCTTTGTTTCTTGTAGGCAGCCGAGGTTTTATCCCCAGTTAAGGCATTTCTACCACCTTCTCCTCTACGAACCATTTCGGATTCTCATAGAACAGGTAGGTGTCCTTGCCGGAGACGGTGACCAGGTAGCGAATTCCGGTGCCGCCGACTTTGAGCGATGTTGCCCGGCGGGCCTCCTTGACATAGTCGATGTCGAAGGTGCGGCCGTCCTCCCACTTGATTGCCAATGGTGTGACCTGGCCGTCCTCGCTATGGGAGGCGATGACCTGCACGTAACGTTTCATTCTATGTACCAGACCCTGAACCACGTTCGTAAGCCATATCAATCGTAGAAGAAGCCAACCGGGTGAAGCACGTGGTCGCGCTTGATGTCTACCTGGCGCAGGCTGTCGTCGTAGAGTTCGATACCGCGCTGTATGCAGGTGTTGCCGAAGCGTCGCCGAAGGTCGTCGATGGCATTGTCCAAGCGTTCGCGTGCGGCCACGCGCTCATCTGACCAGAACGAGAGTTGCACCGGATCCGATATCAGCGACAGGTCGCTGGCTCGCACCGAGAGGCTTCGCAGGGGATGGTTGTCGTCCAGGGCTTCGTTGGCTGCGAGCAGCTGCCAGGCTGCCTCTGCTACCAGTGACGTGCTGTTAGTTGGCATGCTCAAGGTTGTCTGGCGGGTGTAGCTTTCAAGGTCATTGCCGCGCACGCCGATAGAGATGGTTCGGGCGCGCACGAATCCCTCGCGCAGGCGCTGGGCAACAGACTCGGACAGCATGTAGATCAGGGCCTTGGCATCATGGGGGTTGCTGATGTCATGCGGTGCGGTCAGTCCGTTACCGTAGCTTTTGATAATGCGGTTAACCCCCTCGCTTTCCAGGTCATAGGCTTTGACCGGACTGTCGTCCAGGCCGCGGGCAAAGGTCTGCAGTATGCCGCCGACTTTGCCAAAGCATTTCAGCAGGGTCTCTGCCGGCTCGTTTGCCAGCTCGCCGATAGTCTTAATTCCCAGCACGTGCAGTTTGCGCTCGGTAGCGCGGCCAACATATAGCAGGTCGCGTACGGGAGACTGCCAGACTATCTGCTGATAGTTGTCCTCGTTGATGTGGGTAATGGCATCCGGCTTTTTGTAGTCTGATCCGAACTTGGCGAATACTTTGTTCCAACTGACGCCGATTGAGACCGACAGACCCAACTCAGAGCGAATTCGCTCGCTGATTTCCTGGGCTATCATCTCGGCTCCGCCATTCAGGTAGGCCGAGTGCGTTACGTCCAGCCAGGCTTCGTCCGGACCGAATGGCTCAACCAGGTCGGTATAGTCATAGTAGATACGCCGCGCCAGGGAAGAGTACTTCATATAGAGACGAAAATTGGCAGGGCGTACAATCAGGTCTGGACACTTGTTGCGCGCCTGCCATAGCGCTTCAGCCGTGACGATGCCGTAGCGTTTGGCCTCCAGGCTGCGCGCCAGCACAATGCCATGGCGACGTTCTTCACTGCCGCCTACTACCAGTGGCTTACCGCGCAGCTCAGGATGCTCAGCCTGTTCGCAGCTGGCATAGAAGCTGTTCTGGTCAACATGTAGAATCCAGCGTCTCATGTCTCCTTCCTTGGTTGTTGCCTGCCGGGTGGCAGGGTGCGCCGTGAGAGCCGGCGGCCTACAGAGCCGGGCGCCGCGCCGCGCCGCGGGGGGCGGGGGGCGGGGCACACCGGGTGGCAAGGGGCGCACGCGCTGGCGCACACCGGGTGGCAAGGGCGCGCACGCGGGCGAGCCGGGGCGAAGGGCAAAAACACCCCGACAATCGAACAAATATTCGTATAGTCATATTCGGGTAAACGGCTGGAAGTGTCAAGTGATTTTAGGTAACAAACCGGCTCTGGTGTGGGCACTGGTGCAGCAAGTGGACAGCGGCACTGCGCTCATACGACGGCAAACTGAACAGGAGCACATTAGATTGCGTTAGGATTACGTAAAGGTAATAGTTACAACGTCCTACAAAGCTGCAAGGCTTGAAACCCCACAGTCAGCCTCGCACCTTCCGCTCCAGCCTACGGATGGCAATCAACCCCCATCCGCAACCCACAGCCAACCGCAAAAAACTGGCAGAAATCGCCCAAAAGCTGGAATTGGTGCAGGTTGGGGGTTTGCGCGGTTGCACGGGGTGTGCGGGTTTCGGTAAACCTAAGGAACCAAGCCCACCAAGCCTTCCGATAACCCCCGGGACACTCCCAAAGACCGGCATTGCCAAACGAATCGGAGTTGGTGGCAAAAAATCGCCTTCGTCGGTGCTGTGGATAAGAGAAATCCTGCGTTATCACGAGTTATGTTAAGTAAAAGCTTGGTTTTCGCTTGGATTTCGTGCCTTGAAGCTACTCCACAGCACCGACGAAGGCGATTTTTTGCCACCAACTCCGATTCGTTTGGCAAGTACCCCGTCAACGCCACAAAACTGCACCAGCCGCGACATCTAGAAAAGATCACCTGTAACTCAATAGCTCCTCAGGCTATACGCTTTAAGTCAAAGCAGAATCTCTCCCTGCATGTATAGAACGGCACCTCCGCCAATCAGCACTCGAGCACCCCTGTTCTCGCAATGCAACTCACCGCCACGCAATGACAGCTGGCGAGCAAGCATCTTCTGCTTGTTCAATCGCTCCGACCAAAAGGGAATCAGCGTGCAATGGGAAGAGCCAGTTACTGCATCCTCCGGAATCCCAGCGATGGGAACAAAAAAGCGCGACACAAAATCTGCCTGGCTACCAGAAGCAGCCTCAGCAGTAACAATAACCCCAAGACAATCCTCAAAAAGCCGCATCACGGCAAAGTCAGGCACCAGGTCTCTCACCACTGTGTCGCTTTCGACCACGAACATATAGTCCCTTGCCTTATACGCTTCAAGCACAGGCGCACCGATTGCCAGGCTCATTTCGGGCGTGACAGCTATCGGCACCGCCGGTCTGGCAGGAAAATCCAGCTCATAGAGTCCGTCAGAACAGGTAACGCCAAGTCTGCCACTGACAGTCTGAAACGAAATGAGGGACGCGTTTTTATCCACATAATTAGAGATGATGAAGGCGCTGGCTAAGGTTGC
>WQXZ01000050.1 GCA_009781525.1 Coriobacteriia bacterium
CGTCATCTAGAGCGATCCATGAGAATGGTGCGATTTGACTTATCTGATCCATATGTCTTTGCCTGCCTTATTTCTGATACCGAACACTGTGAGCATCACTATTCTACTTGCTACTAAGATAACGCAAATGTAACTTCTTTGCTGGGTCAGTTATTCTGCTCTGCGAAAAATGGCTCTGAGAACCATTTGGTTCCCAGAGCCATTTTTGGTGCGGGCGAAGGGACTTGAACAATCACGTCGTCGTGCTTCGCACTCCTAGCGCTTGTCGACCTCACGAGCTTCGCTCGTTCGCCCCTTTGGCCTGCAGGCGTGCCACTGGCACCCCTGCTTTACGGCCAAAGCCCTCACGGGGTTCAAGTCCTGGAATCACGCTGCAAAAAATGGCTCTGAGAACCATTTGGTTCCCAGAGCCATTTTTGGTGCGGGCGAAGGGACTTGAACCCCCACGGGTTTCCCCGCCAGGACCTAAACCTGGTGCGTCTGCCGATTCCGCCACGCCCGCACACTCATCGCAAATAAAGTGGAGCGGCAGACGGGACTCGAACCCGCAACAATCAGCTTGGAAGGCTGATGCTCTACCATTGAACTACTGCCGCTCATGTGTTGCCCGATAAGGTTACTCAATCATCGAAGAATATTCAAGCGTCTATACAAGTAAAGCAGGCACAATGGTAGAATTGACAGCCGAAACGCGCCTGTAGCTCAACGGACAGAGCAGTGGACTTCTAATCCAAAGGTTGCAGGTTCGATTCCTGCCAGGCGCGCCACGTCGCAACCCAGCGCGCCATGCAAACCCACCTGGCATCACTCAACCCCGTTACTTCAAGCCAAACTTCATGCGAATGCTGCTTTTCTGGTCGCGCTTGCGAAGAGCGCTGACAGCGTTATCGAGTGTCCGCGCCAGCTGATACCCCTGCTCACATAACGGCTTCAGGTCTTTTGCTGATTCATAGCTATGCACAGAAAACAGAGCATGGGTAAGACCATTACGTTTGTCACGCCAGTAGTCCATACCATTTAGGCACTGTAAGAACTCAGGGCTACTGATTGCTTTTCTGTTCAGAAGAGCTTTGAGATCCTTCTGGTAATCATCAGCTGCCTCAGCATTCTGCATCCATGCAATAGCTTTTTTGATAGTCAAGGTTTTTCCATATAGTGTGCCAAAGTCGAAATTCGCTTTGTCACTGAGTTTCAAAACTCCTCGAATCGATTTTTGGATGTCCTTGTCTCCAACTGCTTTTCGCCTGTCCTCGTTTACAAAACCGGCATAGTAGAGGAAAGCCGAGGTGCGATCCTCGAACATCGCATAAAGAATCCAAAGCATCTCAAAGTAGAAGTCCTGCTGTTTGGCTTTTTTGTATCGAGCCATCAAAATCTTGTACGAGTCGTACTTGTCTGCATTTCCCTGTACCTTTTTAGCTGCAGCCTTCGTATTTGCGTCCATATGAGTGCTCCTCCTTTATAGAGATTTATGAATGCACCTGCGGATACGCTCATTGTAACCTGCAATATTCTAGAATTCTCTTAGTGTCACCAGATAATCTGTAATCGCTTCTAGAAATACATCGCAGTAAGCTGCCAGCTTCGCCCGCCCGACGCCGCTAACAGAAAGAAATTCATCAGGTGTCCGCGGTAGTTTCTGACACATGTCAGTAAGGGTTGCGTTACTAAAAACGATATAAGCTGGAACTCCCGCATCGTCAGCCAGTTTTCTTCGCAGAGCAACGAGTATCTCGTATAGCTCTGCGCTGTTGTAACCTGCCAGGTTGTTATCTTCTTGGTTGGGCGCTGCTGTCTTCGCGCGAGCTGCTGCCGCCAAGTCGGTCCTGGCTGCTGCTACCATATCGACCTTAGCTGCTGCCGAGTCAGCCACTTCAGCCACTGTCCGCTGACTCACTTTCACGGTCTTTCCAACCTTCTTGCGCTCTTTCGGAATCTTTATATGCAGTTCACTATCAAAGATATCTCTCGATTTATCAGTCAAAACAATAACTGGATAAGAACTGGCTGTCTGTTCCAGCCATCCCTTCTCGACCATATGGTCAATTATGTCTACTATGCGTTTTACTGACAGGCTACGCAGGCTTCCATATGCCCGAACACTATTCAGTCCCAAAGAGTTGACTCTTTTTTCCTTGCTACCGTTCAATGTGTTCGCAACTATTGTTCTTCCGAATGGGTTTCCTCGCTCGCAGATTTCCATAACGCATAACACAATCTTCCGCGCCTCTTGTGTTGCATTAACCGTTTCAAACTGTGTATCGCAATTCGAGCAATAATCGCAATGCACAGGAGCGGAGTCGCTGAAATACTTCAGGATGTATCCGCGTAGGCAGTCGCTGGTCGTACAATACCAGGTCATCCTCTTCAGCAGCTCAAAATCATGATCTCGCATGATTTCACGCATTTGCATGTCGTACTTGCTGTCGATATAGCTGTGTTCGATAAAGTATCTACCTGTCTGAACATCCTGCGAAGCGTAGAGCAGCAGACAGACCGCAGGCTCTCCATCACGTCCAGCTCTACCAGCCTCCTGGTAGTAGCTTTCAATATTCTTTGGCATGTTGTAGTGCACCACATAAGACACATTGCTTTTATCGATACCCATACCAAAAGCATTTGTCGCCACCATAATGCTGCTGCGATCGTAGATAAAA
This sequence comes from Coriobacteriia bacterium, assembly GCA_009781525.1. Classification (GTDB taxonomy): domain Bacteria; phylum Actinomycetota; class Coriobacteriia; order Coriobacteriales; family UBA8131; genus WQXZ01. Next base: position 2,658 of record WQXZ01000050.1, read on the forward strand.
TCATCCTGGTTGGTTTTTCGCTCTTCATCGCTTAGACCAGCGTGGTAGCGAGTGGCTGAGTAGCCATGGTTGAGCAGTTCCTCACACACCTGCTCAACATCCATGCGCCTTGCACAGTACACAATTCCGCTCAAATCTTCACGCTCTATTAAAAACTCGAGTAAAGACTTGAGTTTGTCAACTGGATGCTGCACCTCAAAATATAAGTTACTTCGATCGAAGCCCGTGACCAAGCAGTGCGCATCGTTCATTTTGAGCAATCCCTCAATATCTGCCCTCACCTCTGGCGTTGCAGTAGCAGTAAACGCACTGACGATCGGTCTCGAAGGCAGCGCTTCGATGAATCGAGTGATATTTCTATAGCTCGGACGAAAGTCATGCCCCCACTGCGAGACACAGTGCGCTTCATCGACAGCTACCATCGCAATCTTCACTGACTGGCAGAAATCTAAAAAGTCAGTATTCTCAAGCCGTTCAGGTGCTACATAAAGAATCTTATATTGCCCTTCTCCTGCATCACGAAGAATGTCACGTATCTCTGATGCCGACAGCGTGCTGTTGATAAAGCCTGCTGCGATACCTGCTTGTCTCAGTGCACTGACCTGGTCAGTCATCAGGGAAATCAACGGAGAGACCACAATCGAGATTCCGTCCATGATCATAGCTGGAATCTGGTAGCAAAGCGATTTACCAGCGCTGGTCGGCATAACCCCAAGAACGTCTCGCCCTAAGAGAATCTTATCAATCAACTCCTCTTGCCCAGGACGAAAAGACTGGTAGCCAAAATAATCAAAAAGTACCTCGTACTTATTTACCATCTTGCTCCTTACCTTTTGAAAACTGAAGCCGACCTAGATCTGGTCGGCTCCCGCTTAAATGCTCACTGGCAGCAAAAGCCTACTCATGCAGACTCTCGCAGCTGATCCCAGCAGTAAGACTTAGTCTTCGTATCCGTAGACCTTCTTGCCATAGGTGTAGCACTCGTTCCATATCAGTCTCTTCAGGTCGTCGATATGGGGATCGCCAACGTAGCTGACCGGCCAGATCAGTGGAGCCCATGCTCCACCTGGGCTGTACTTGTCAATAGCGTCACGAACATCTTGCTTCACAGCTTCAGGGTCATAGTTCGGATAGTCCTTGGGATAATGCTTGCCCCAGTCATAGGTGCCGAGGTAAGTCATCTTGTTCGGATACTGCTCCTTCAGCGACATGACGTCGTTGGTCTCCTGCGCCGGCTCGGCATACTTGACACCAACGTCAATCAGAGCAGGTAGGAATGGCTCAATGAAACCGCAGATGTGAAAGATAATGGGAAGTCCACGCTCAACAGCCTGTGAGGAAAAACGATGATAGAAAGGCATGTAAAGATCCTCAAGCATAGCAACAGAGAAAAACGGACCGCGCTCAGTACAGATATCATCACCCATTGACCAGATGTCTGGCTTAAAAGCATCGAGCACCTTGGTGTAGTACGGCTCATAAAGAGAGGTCATGTAATCGAACAGCTCTTTGACAGACTCCGGCTCTTCAACCATAGCAATCATAGCACCCTCAAATCCCATGAACGAAACCAGTGCCATCCAAAGCGATGGAAACAGCCCGGTACGCAGGGCACTCTCGTCACGGTCAAGATTAATTCGCTCAAAACTTTCTTTCGCCATTGCTTCGAAATCAAGATCATCTTTGAAAACCGGCTTCTTCAGAGCATCGCCCCACTTGGTGATATCTTCCATGATAAAGACATCCGGCTCAGGCATTGAAGAGCCTGCAGTTTCCTGGTTCGGAAATGTTGTTACACCCCACATGTTCGTAACGCTGCCATCCTCATTGGGAGTGCTGGGTACAAACAGCATCGGTCCTGCAGATTTGGTCGGGATCTCCGGAATCTCCTCATTACCCATAAAAGTAAAATAGGGTACATACTCCGGCATTCCCCCGCCTGCTAGCTGCAGAAAATTGTCCTTCGGTGAAATTTTTGCCATATTGAATTCCTTCCTTATCGATCGGATGCTTGATTGTTACCGTTTGCCATGGCCTCATTCTCTACTCAAGCACCCAAAAAGCCCATGGCATTTCAAGCAGTTTCACACATAGCAAACACCAGCGCAAGACAGTTAAATGCTTAACGTAAATGACGAGGCACAGTGCATAACCACCGGCTCGCAGACACAACCTGACTGGTAAGTTTGCAGCTCTTTATGTGGATAAGACCTCGTGCCTTTATTTGAGAATCTAGCAGTTTGCAGGGCGATCAGAGTACGCCCTGTAGAGTGTGCACAAGTAAACGAGTGGCGGTGCAATAAGTGCACCGCCACCATTCAGTACTTTTTCTGGTCAGCAAGTTTATCCAGCCACAACTGCTGAACTCATACAGCTAATCGATCAGATAAGCAACCTAGTCGTCATCCTCAACAAGCAGGCTGGCATCAAAGGTGTCGCCACCAGCTGCAGCGCGCTTCAGAGCGTTGGCTTCAGCGTACATTGCTGCATCTTCATCGGTCAGCTTATAGAAGAACTTCAAGATAAGCGCAGCCATGACATAGGTGGTCGCTGGTGTAAGTCCGATAAGCATACACATTCGGAAGGGGTTGGCCATCGTACCTGATGCCCCATCATAACCGGCATATCGCAGCACAAGTGGAGCAAATGGGTTACCTGCCATAGCCGCTAGTCGAGGTGTCATGTTTGCCATCGATATGACAAACGCTCTCATGTCGGTACCAGTCGTATACTCCTGGTACTCAGCAATATCAAGGTAAAGATTGATACCCCAGGTTCCGAAGATGGTATCTGCGAAGGTGTTGCATGTGACTAAAATGATCTTGGCAATGTAGTTGCCATCAGTTAAGAAGGCGATCAGCACATTGACCACCGCACCAAGTGAATACGCCGTGATGGCTGAATTCTTCTTTCCCAGCCTTCGAGAAATCGGTGGCATAACAGTCGCAGCAACAATACCTACACCGACTGAAATGGTTCCTGCCAAGCCCATCAAGCTAAAGTTACCGACGGAATACCTCCAGTAGTAGGTGTTTACTGGCATAACAACATAGTTGTCGACCGAAACAACAAACTGGGATATGAAGAACACTATAAAATGCGGGTTCTTGAATGTCTCAAGATACATCGATAGAACCTTGACATTAGCAGGTGATTCCGGAGCCTTATAGTTCGGGTCGTATTGATCATATTCCTTTGTCAATATGAACAGGAAGATGTTCGGGAAGATGGTCAAGAAACCATAACCAAGAGTCAGAATCAGGTAACCGTTGATACCCCTATCGGTTGACCACTGAATGAATGGTGATGTAATCATGTTTACGAACACACCGGCAACACGCGCAGCGATCATATTCTTTGAGGTAATCGACAGACGGTTTGACGCACTTGCACCAGCAACCCTTGACAGTAAGCCGTTATTAGAGGCTGTCAGGCACTGCCAGCAAAAACCGGTCAGACCGTAGCAGGTAGCGATCATTATTGACATGACGGTATCTGTTGATTTGAAACCGTAGAAAATAACAATGTAGCCGAGCACGATAATGAACGGGCAGGTAATGATAAAGGGGCGAAACTGCCCCCATCTGGTCATGGTCTTCTGAACAATCGGGCCAGTAATAATTGTGAAGACAAAGTCCGCTGTTGTGCAGGCAGAAAGCACGACTGCCAGAGCACCGAGAGACATGCCCATGTATTCCGTTACGTAGTATGAGAGATACTGCAGAACCAATACAACACCGAAGCCTTGGCAGAATGCTGTAAAGGCAAACAGGTATGGCATGTGTTTTTTCATCTCAGTTAACACAGGTTCACTTGTCGTTTGTGAGTTACTCACTTCTGTTCCTTTCGCTAATCAATAGTGAAGATCCTTAAAACTAATCTTCGTAGCCGTAGACCTTCTTGCCGTATGTGTAGCACTCATTCCAGATAAGTCTTCTCAGGTCGTCAATATGTGGATCGCCAACATAACTGACCGGCCAGATCAGCGGAGCCCATGCTCCACCTGGACTGTACTTGTCAATAGCGTCACGAACATCTTGCTTGACAGCTTCAGGATCATAGTTCGGGTAGTCTTTGGGATAATGCTTGCCCCAGTCATAGGTGCCGAGGTATGACATCTGACCCTTGTACTGCTCCTTCAGCGACATGACGTCGTTGGTCTCCTGTGCCGGCTCAACGTACTTGACGCCGAAGTCGATCATCTCAGGAATGAATGGCTCAATAAAGCCGCAGATGTGGAACATAATCGGAATCTCACGCTCCATGGCTTGCTTCGCGAAGCGCTCATAGAACGGCTTGAACAGATCCCTGTACATAGCAACTGAGAAGAACGGTCCACGTTCGGTGCAGCTATCATCACCGATAGTCCAAATGTCAGGCTGATAGGCATCAAGAATAGGTGTGTAATACGGCTCGAACAATGAAGTCATCCAGTCAAAGAGTTCCTTGACGGTCTCAGGCTCTTCAACCATAGCAATCATGGCACCCTCAAAGCCCATGAAACCTACCAATGACATCCAAGGCCCAAAGAAAATACCGGTTCTCAGAGCACTCTCGTTGCGATCAAGGTTCGCACGCTCAAAGCTCTCTTTTGCCATAGCCTCGAAATCCATGCCTTCCTTGAAGACTGGTTTTCTGATGATGTCACCCCATTTGGTGATGTCATCAAGAATCCATACATCCGGCTCAGGCATCGATGAACCAGCTGTATCCTCGTTCGGATAGGTGGTTACACCCCACATGCTGGTATTGCTGCCATCCGGATTTGGCGGATTGGGAACTACCAACTCCGCTCTGGCTACCTTTGTCGGTATTTCCGGAATCTCCTCAGTTCCCATATAGGTGAAGTAAGGTACATACTCCGGCATACCGCCGCCAGCCAACTTTAGAAAATTGTCCTTTGGTGATATTTTTGCCATTATTAACTTCCTTCCTTTCGATCGACTGCTCGCCGATGTTTCGTGCTGTCGCTCCCTCGTTGAAAAACGCCTTTATTTGCAACAGCACCAAGAATGTTACAGGAATGTAACACGCAAGTGCCGATAATATGAAGTCGAATGTGCAAAATGCGCAACATTTAATATATAGTCGACAACCTTACATGCAGTGCGGATACTGTCTTGCTGATATTCCCTTTTTTATTAGATTCCTAATAATCGAATTCGCTATCTATCTAAGCATTGTCCAAGCTCAAGCGTCTAGAAACAACTATCTGGATAAGACCGACGACTGTATAAAAAACAGCAGGCGGGTTGAACATGTAGATGTTCTCAAAACAGCACCAGGCAATCAACAGAACCCCAGAAACTAACGAGAGTGTATATCCAACCTTGGCTTTCTTTAGCAGAGCAACAACTGCAACAGTATTCCCGACCCCATTGCACAATACCAATGCTAACCCTGGCCAGAAAAGATCTCTAAAGAACAGCTCCTGAAACGGAAAATCGCCCATAGCGGGAAGCAGCGCGCCCAGCCCTAACGGGGTATCAACCGGAATCGCCATCATCAACCCACCGAAGAAAAGTGAAGTGATGCTGTTTATCAGGCAGATCCAAAACACCACCCTTGCTGACATCTTGGTCTTTCCAGTAAGGTCTGTATCTCTTGTCTGAGTCATGGTTTTCTTCCCAGTATTGATTGGATCAGTTCATACAGCCATATTAGCCTACTTTGCCATGACAGCCGTATCGGCTTTCACCCGCTTTTACCTGCACGCTATGTTTTGCCTTGGCAATCAGGCATAATAGGTGCCTGACGGGAAGAAAAACACAAGCTTACTTGTATCTGCGACAGGACGAAGCGCCACCACTTCGCTGGCGACTTTGCAGATAGTCTGGCTGGCGTTCATGTCCGGTAGCCATTGCATGGCTTTCAAACAGCCTTTTTCTTCCCGTCTACTTAAATCACTGCCGACGATACCGCGCGAGGTGTTTTATGGGAATCATCGACTTACTGGATAACCAGGACATCTGGCAGGAATTCTATGACTACAAAATGCTCAAAGGCCACCTTCCCAAGAAAGACGTCGAGGGTTTATCCACATTAATTGAGACGCGGGCTTACCTGTCTGCGGTTCAGGTGATCAGGCAACAGGAGCCGCTGCCGCCTCCTCAGAAACTGCTGCTGAACAAGCTTGGAACCAACAAGAAACGAACCGTCTATTGCTTCGAAAGCGAGCTGATGTGGACACTGAAACTGCTGGCTTGGCTGCTCTATCGCTTTGACCACCGGCAGCCAGAAGGATGCTACTCATTTCGGCGCAATTACGGCGCGCATCGAGCGTTTCAGACCATTGTTCGCACCCCCGGTATCGATGCGAAGTGGTGTTGCAAGCTGGATATCTCCGACTACTTCAACAGCATCGACACAACAAAGATGCTGCCGATTGCGGCTGACGTTTTTGCCGACGATACTGAGCTGACCGACTTTTTCACCCGACTGCTGACCGCTGACCAGGCGGTCTTTGAGGGCACCCTGATCGAGGAGCAGCGTGGAGTTATGGCTGGCACACCGACCAGTCCCTTTTTGGCGAACATCTACCTGCGTGAGCTGGACAGCTGGTTCGTCGAACGTGGCTACACGTACGCGCGTTATTCTGACGACATCATCTTTTTTGCTGACAGCGCTGAAGAAATCGCCTACTGTTCCCAAAACGCCAGGCGGATCATTGCCGAACACGGTCTTAAGATCAATGGGGATAAGACCTACATCGCGGCTCCTGGAGAGGCCTGGGAGTTTCTGGGTTTATCCTATACGGCAGGGGTTATCGATCTGAGCCAGGCAACCATATTAAAGCTGAAGGGCAAGATCCGTCGTAAAGCACGGGCTCTCCGACGCTGGATGCTGCGTAAGGACGCTTCTGCTGAGCGAGCCCAACGTGCATTCATCCGTAGCTTTAATATGAAGTTCTACGAAGGCGGTGACGCTAATGACCTAACCTGGTCGCGCTGGTTCTTTCCGATTCTGACCACCAGTGAGAGCTTAAAGCAGATTGACCACTACCTGCAAACGTACGTTCGCTATATCGCCACGGGTCGCTTCAGTAAATCGAATTACCGGCTTGACTATCAGGGCATCAAGGAGCTGGGCTTTCGCAGTCTGGTAAACGAGTACTACCGCAGCCGCGACGAAAGCAGCAGCCAAGCCTCGTAGCCAGACAGCCTCTGTTACTCCGCTTGCACGAGCGCGCCCGCCATACGCGCCGCATCCGGATGCCGCGCCCGAGCGCTCCAGTGCCATGCCACGCCCGTCGCATCCGGATGCTGCTCTCCGCTCTCCAGCCTCCTAATCCTCCTCCAGCCCCAAATTCACACCAATTCCGAGATTCAGCAAGTTTCTGCAACTTTTTTACGGTTGGGGCGCAGGCAAGGGCAAAA
>WQXZ01000051.1 GCA_009781525.1 Coriobacteriia bacterium
GCACTCCTGAAGACACCGACGAAGCCGATTTTTTGCCACCAACTGCTTGCGATTTGGCAGCGGAGTGGTTTGACGGGGATCTAAGAAGGCTGCATGGGCCAGGCCAGCTGACGCAGTTACCTTGTTCCTTTTCGGTTGTTGAGCTCAGTTTTCTGACCTGATAGCATGTGTATTGTCAGAGTTGTAAACAGTTTGGGCAGTAATCGCGTTAGGCACGTTTTGCAGGGAAAGTCGAATGAATACTACCATGCCAAACCGGAATACGAATTGCCTCCTGCACAAGGACTTTGGATGAGCTATCACTTCGACCTTCAGCCTGCGCGTCGCAACGCATACAGATACATGGGTATTGCATCTTTGATTCTTGGCCTTGTTGCGTTAGCTTCGATAGTTTTGAACTGGTTTTATGGGTTTCCCTTACTTATCGGATTCGTTTCGTGCATTGCTGGCATAGTGCTGGGAATAATATCTCGAGCGCGGAGTTATTCTGACATTGCTTTGGCAGGATTGATTCTGAGTGTTACTGCATGCTCTTTCTGGATATTTGGTTATGTAATTGTTTGTGGGATAGCAGGGTTCTATCCGTGGTTTTTCGGCTTCTAGCCTGCTCCTAAGGTGGTCTTGGCTGTACACGTTACAACTGTGCGCTTAGCTAAGCATCCTCCTGGTTGAGCCCAGGTTTCTTACCTGATAGCATGTAGCCAGTCGAATAACGATAAATTCATATAGGTAATAACGTTTGCAGAGGGGCTAGTATGAACGAAAATGATTCCCAGCAGCTTAGCCAGGGAAATATCCAGTCATCTGATCCGGAGCAGCAGCAGCCCAGCCAAGGATATCCACCAGTCGGGCAGCAACCTCCTGCCGGGCAGCAACCGCCTCCAGGCTGGCAGCAACCGCCCGCCCAAGGCTACCAACCGTATGCGGGACAGCAGCCTAACCCAGGCTATCCTCTACAACCACCGCCACCAGAGAATAAGACAAGAGGCTCCGCTATTGCATCAATGGTGCTGGGTATCATTGCGTTGCTTTCATTGCTGCTCGGTATCTACCCCTTGCTCGGTTTGTTGTGCAGTGTTGTCGGTCTTGTACTGGGGATAAACGCTCGTGAGAACCAACGTTCGGGCGTTGCTACAGCAGGAGTCGTCCTGAATCTGATAGCGATTTCTCTATGTGCCATAGCTATCGTAGCCTGTGTTACCTGTACAGGTTGTATTATCACGATGGCAAGATAGAGACGCTCAGTCTCTATGTTGCCATACATGCAGATAGGTTCCATTAGAATCGCCTCCTATGGAGCTATGGTTCTGCTCGGTGGCTATATTGGTGCGCTCTCGATATGGTTCCGAACTCGCTCGAGCAACAAGCCGAACAACAACAGGTACTCAGAAAGCATCGAATTTCAGCAGGCTCTATTCGCCTACCTGTACGGGGTCATCGGTCTTGGTCTTGGAGCAAAACTGTTCTATCTTCTGCAAGCATTGCCGCTGGTGCTTCCTCTGCTCAAGCAGGAAGCTCTGAGTTCCGAACTGCTTTTGGACATCCTGACAAAGGGTTTTGTTTTCTATGGTGGGTTCATTGGTGGAGTTGCTGGAGTATACATATATTCCCGGCAGTTTAAAAAGCCGTTTGCTCCTTTGGCGGAGACATTGATTCCAGCAGTCCCACTGGCTCATGCATTTGGCAGAATCGGTTGCTTTATGGCAGGATGCTGCTACGGTATGCCCTATGAGGGGCGCTTGAGTATTGTGTTTGAGCTGAGTGAGGTCGCCCCACTACACATCCACCTTTTTCCGGTGCAGCTACTTGAGAGCGCTCTTCTGTTTGCTCTCGCTGCTTTTCTGGTCATCTACGACAGAAACGCCAGGAAACCACGTAGTCTGTTTGGCTGGTATCTGCTGCTCTATGGATTAATCCGTATGTTGACCGAACTATTCAGAGGAGATGCACTTCGAGGGAGTTTTCTTTTCTTCAGCACATCCCAATGGATCAGCGTGGTTTTGATTATCACTGCTATAGTGATTCTGATGCGAAACACCAGTAGTGCAGGCAGGGTCGACGAGCAGCAAAACCTGTATGCCCAGCAGCCGCCAACCACAGTAGTATAATCGGGCTTAAGCAGGGAGGAATAATGTATAGACGAGGTTCAGGAGAGAACGCTTTGCCGATAATAGACCTACACTGTGACACTCTGGTCAACCTGATCGATCCTGCCAATCCCAGTGATTTTGAGTTCATTGGATTCAACCAGCAAACCGAGCTGTATGCGGCAAGTGGAGTTTCGCTTGCTGATAACAATGTTCACCTCTCGCTGAGTCGCATGCAACCATTCGATTGGTGTCAGTGTATGGCAATCTTCATTTCTGACCGTTTCATCGGAGAGACTGCCTGGAATTTCTATCGCCAGGTCAAGCGCTTCTTTGACGAACAACTCATCGTCCACTACGACCAGGTAACGCAGGCTCACGAACCTGCTGACATCTGGAGAGCTTTCGCCCAGAATAAAAGCGCTGCGATGCTGACTATCGAGGGCGGGTCGTTTCTGCAAAACTCACTGACCCACATCGATGACATAGCCGCCGATGGAGTCAAAATGCTGACTCTGACCTGGAACCGCCAAAATGCTATTGCCAGCGGAGTGTCAGCAACCGGTGGCCTCAGCAACTTTGGCCGCGAGGTAGTAAAAACGCTTGAAGAGCACCGAATCATAGTCGACGTCTCCCACCTGAACGACCAGAGCTTCGCCGATGTCAACGCTGCAGCCACCCGCCCCTATCTGGCGTCTCATTCCAATTCGCGCGCCATCTGCGACCACCCCAGAAACCTGACCGACAACCAGTTTAAGGCTCTCTGCGCCAACGGTGGTATCGTGGGACTGAACTACTACACCGACTTCCTGGTTGCTGAAAAGCGTCCGGTAACCCCTACCGATATCCTTCGCCACCTAGACCATTGGTTAGAATTAGGTGGAGAAAAACACGTCGCTTTAGGCAGCGACTTCGATGGTGCTGATATGCCTGAGTGGCTGAGCTCATGCGATAAGGTTGCAGTGCTCTATGATCATGTGGCTACCGAATTTGGTAGGCAAATTGCAGGCAACCTGTTTTTCTGGAACGCTTACAGGTTCTTTTCGCAGCAAGAAATAATTGGCTAGTCGGCTGGGCTCATCCCTATCGAGAGCTGGGTTCCACCAAGAACGTGCACATGCAGGTGTAACACCGTTTGACGACCATCCTCGCCAATGTTGGTAAGTAAACGATATCCAGTCTTATCCACACCTTTTATCGCAGCTACTTTGGTTGCAGCCGAGAAGACGTGACCTAGCAGATCCTCTGGTACATCGGCAGCGGCGCTTTGGTAGTGGGTTTTTGGAATAACTAATGTGTGCACTGGTACCACGGGGTTGATATCTTCAAAGGCAAGCACTGTGTCGTCTTCGTAGACGATTGTGGAAGGCAGTTCACCGCGGACGATCTTGCAGAAAGTGCAGGTGTCGGCTGGGTTTGCGGCTGGGTTTTCCATTGGGTTTGCTCCTTTTAAGCCTGTGATGTGAGTTGTTAACGCTACCTGTCAGCTCAGATTAGCATCGATACTGTCGTCGCCCTCGGGCTCGACTTCACCAAGTAACACGGTCACCTTCTGCCTGGCTTCAGTCAATCGGGCCTGAAGTGTGCGCAGCAAGGCAACTCCGCGCTCGTAGCGCTCCAGGCTTTCTTCTAGCTCCAGTTGGTTGCCCTCAAGCTGCCTGATTATTGATTCCAGCTCTTCGGTTGCCTGCAGATATGTCATATCTTCAGCTTGCATTGTTGCTCCTTATCTCGCTGATCTCTGCGGTCAGCTTACCGTCGCTCAAACGCACCTCTATCTGCTGCCCGACCTCTGCTCCAGCCACACTTCGTATCAGTTTTCCTGACGTATCTGTCGTCAGAGCATAGCCACGTGAGAGTACGCCCAGTGGTGAGAATGCCTCGAGCTGAGCAGCAAAGGTAGCCAACTCTGTATTGTAGGGTGCCAGCAGGCTTTCGCCTGCATAAATCAAACGTTGCTTAGTGTGCTCCAGGTTCAACCACCTGTTGCGCAGCATATAGGCATCGTCTGTGAACAGCGGATGCGCTGCCAAGCCGGCAATGCGTCGTTGCATCTGAGTGACCTGGTTTCTCAGGTCAGCATCAAGACGCTTCACGCTGCCCTCAAGCCAAGTAGCCAGCTCAGCCGCATTCGGTGAGACCCTCTCGGCTGCTGCCGTCGGAGTTGACGCGCGAAAATCAGCCACCATATCTACGATACTGTTGTCAGGTTCATGTCCGATACCGGTAACAATCGGAGTCGGGCAAGCAGCTACATGCCTAGCCAGTCTTTCATCGTTGAAGGGCATCAGGTCTTCATATGAACCGCCGCCGCGTACTAACAGAATTACCTCTGCCCCAGCTGCTTGAACCGCCGATAAGCCGGACATCATCTGCTCTGCAGCAGTTTCGCCTTCAACCGTCACACCTGCAAACAGCACCTCAGCCAGAGGCCAGCGCCTCCTTAGGGTACGCAAAACGTCATGCACGGCTTTACCACTGGGAGAGGTCACCAGCCCGATTCGCTCGGGCATGCGTGGAACCGGCTGCTTGCGTCCCTCTGCCATCAGCCCTTCAGCCTCCAGCTTGCGCGCCAATGCGGCTACCCGCATCCGCAGCTCACCTTCACCGACAGGCTTCAGCGACCGAACATCGAAGTTCATCCTGCCCTTCGCAGCATACAGGGTAAAACGCCCAGTCGCCTGCACCAGCATTCCCCTGCGCAACTCTACTTCCTGGCGCGAGTAAGTGTTTCTCCACATAACGCAAGGCAGTGCGGACGACTGGTCGCTCAAAGTAAAATAGACTGCGCTATAGCGGGGGTTATCTGATAGCTCGGAAACCTCGCCGACGATGGTCAGGGTAACAGCCTCAAGCGCTGACTTGGCGATATCCAAGGCAGCTGAAACCGATAGCGCATCGGTCAGTTTCTGGTCGGTCATCTGGTTGGCGACTCAGCAATCAGCGGCGCTTGGTATAGCTGAGGATCCTCAGCAGTTGCAGCACCGACACCAGCGCACCAGCCACATAGGTCATCGCAGCTGCATTCAGCACCCGCCGCGTGCCCTTGACCTCGTGCTCGGGCAGATATCCACCCATGCTGATATAAGCACTTGCTCTAGCTGAAGCATTCAGCTCAACCGGCAAAGTGATCAGCTGAAACAGCAGGACGCATGAAAACATCACCACCGCCAGCCAGATCAGCTCCATCATGGCAAGCGCAAAACCCATGAACAGCACAATCACCCAAAGATTATTGGCAATGTTAACCACCGGAAAAAGCAGCGTGCGAGCCTTGGTAGGAGCGTAGTTGGTAGCATGCTGAATAGCATGTCCGCACTCATGGCTGGCTATTGCAGTCGCTGCAACCGTCCGTCCGTTATAAACCGCCTCAGACAGTGACACTATGCCCGTGCGCGGATCAAAATTATCACTGAGCTTACCTTGGATCATCTGAATCGGAATATGCGAGCAACCATTCGCATCTAGCATCCAGCGCGCCGCCTGCGCCCCGGTCAGCCCGGTCGAAATAGGCACCTTCATATACTTACTATACTGAGCATTGATCAGAGCCTGAGCTCCGAGCCCTAGAACAATAGACGCAATCAGAACGACGAAATACATGTAATCGTACATAAGCCCTCCTTTCGACATGCTATCAACATCATACAGCAGCATCTGTGCGTCACGCCGCCTGAAACAGACAATGTGACTGAGCTGTTCAAATCATCTTTATAAGACCTCGTCCGCCTTTGTCGCATCCTTGCTTTCTACTCTCAGCTGCCCAGCCTGGATACTGAGCGAGATCGACCCAGCCAGCAGCTCTAATAGCTCGTTACCGATCATTTCTCTGCGCCATCCGCTAAGTACTCTTAAGCCTTCGCGTCGGCCGGATGCCAAGGCTTGCAGCTCATCGTTTGCAGCTAAGATATTGCCAGCGATATGGTGCTCGGCAGCCCTGTAGTGAACCATTGTCTGCATCATGTCCATTGAGGCGGTAAAGCCTGCACCTCGTATCGGTTTACTGCTACGAATCGGCAGTGATTCTTCGTCTTTTTGCAGCCCGCGTGTTACAGCAGCCAAGATACCGGTAGTCATTCGTCGAGAGACTCTATCTTGCAAGCCACGGGTCATGAATAGCTCGTCACGATTGCTTGGACTACGCCGGGTTATATCGATCAGCTGCTCGTCAGCAACGACCCATTTTCTGGGCAGGTTTCTGGTTCGCGCTTCCTGATCGCGCCAGATAGCCAGCTCCTGCAGAATTCCCAGCTGGCGGCGAGAAAGCCCGCTGGAGCCTTTGATTTTATGCCAGAGAAGCTCGGGTTTCTCCACATATTGTTCTTGATTGCTCATGTTGGCAAACTCTTCGTCCAGCCAGTGTACCCGGCCTGCAGACTCAAGGTCGGCGCGCATCGATGCGTAGACCTGCGGAAGGTAGCGCACGTCATCAAGGGCGTACTCGATTTGGGCGTGGCGCAGGGGACGCTTGGACCAGTCGGAGAAGGTGTCGACCTTTTTTAGCTCGACGTCAGCATATCTTTTGACGATTGCCACCAGGCTGAGCTGCTGAGGCAGTCCTATCAGAGCTGCAGCGATCTGCGTGTCGAATATCGGCGCAACCGTCTTACCGAACAGCTCGAATAGTATCTGAAGATCTTGGTAACCTGCATGAAAAACCTTCTGAATTGAATGATTGCAGAGCACCTCGCATAGTGGGTTGAGGTCGACATCAGCCAACGGGTCGACCAGAAACGCATCGTTCTCAGTGGCTAGCTGCAGCAGGCAGAGCTGAGCATGGAAGGTTCGCTCGCGCATGAATTCTGTGTCAACAGCCAGTACGCTTGCGGTAGAAAGGATGTCGATTGCTTGTGCGAGAGATTTATTATCCTGTATTAGTTGAGCGTGCTTATTCGCGCCTGCTTGATTTGTTGTCATGTTCTCATGGTACCATACAGACCCAGAGAGTAATTCCTCTGAGGCAGAGACCTGGTAGGTTTCGGCGCTGGCGGTAGGAGGCTGGCGGTTGCAGGCGCTGGCGGTAGGAGGCTGGCGGTTGCAGGCGTTGGCTGGCGGTTGCAGGCGGCAGGTGGTAGCGAACAGTGGCCAGGGTTGGCGGTTGCAGGCGGCAGGTGGTGGTGAGCAGTGGCAGAGTGCTTTGGTGCAGCGAGCTGCATAACGAGTGGATGAATGGGGGCTGATCAAGGTGCGTATTCTGATAATTCACGATCTGGGAACCGGTCCGAATGAAGACACGGTTTTCACCTTTATCCGCCACTTCTCAACACCTGGAGATGAAGTGGTGCTTCGCATCCTGCGGGCGGGCAAGCCATGTGCTGCATATCTGACAGACGCAAAGGACTTCGACCTGGTTGTCGCAGCAGCGGGAGATAGCATCATCTCGACTGTTTGCTACGAGCTTCGCTATAGCGTGGTGCCTGTGCTTGCATATCCATCTGCTCTAGAAAACCTGCTGGTTACCGCGTTGGACATTCCGGATGAGCCGGTAGCTCTGGCAGCCCTGGTGCACCAGCCTTACCTGCTTGACCTCAGCCTTGGCGAGTTGATTGACATTGCGGCGGGCGCGACGGGCGGTGCGGGCGCGAGTGCGGCAGGCGGCGCGAGTGCAGGCGCGGCAGGCATGGCAGGCGCGGCCACCGTGGCAGGCACCGGTGCAGCCATCGATCCGATCCTCGACCCGACCTCCAGCATGCCTCTCAGCAGCGATACGACTTCTGAGTTCTCACTGACAAAGGGATTCGTTGTGGCAGCAGGAGCTGGATTCAACCAGAGTATTTTAAAAGCCGCTGAAGGTCTGAAAAACAACTTTGGCTCGGCAGCCTACGTTTTGGCTGCGCTTTCGCATGCGAACCCCCAGGTTGCGCAAGTGCGAATCGAGATCGACGACCAGACGATAGAGACAGAAGCGATAGCGGTGTTGTTACTGAACCAGGATAAGCTGCATGTCGACCCGGAGCACATGTATCCCGACAGCACCTCGACTAGCCAGCTGGAGGTATCTATTATCAAACCGCACAACCCGATTGAGCTCCTTCCAGTACTGCTATCCGCGGTGTTCGACCGCAACAGCGGTCTGGTCAAAAACAGCAATGCCATCGAAGCCTACCTGGGAAAAACAGTTCGCGTCAGCGCTGATCCCCCGCTGCCATTATTCAGCGACAGCCCTAGCCCTGGCACCTACACGCCTTTCGAAGCGCGTATTCTGCCTGCAGCAACGCGCCTGATTGTTCCCGAGCGCACCTACCTGAAGTACACCCAGGCAGAGATAAGCCTGTAGAAAAAGCTGCACGGATGCGGTTGCTCGCGACACGCAAGGCTGTATGACACGCAGGGCTGTACGGCACCGCGCTGCGCGACTCGCCGCCGCTGCCCACCTCACGCGCACTGCGCCGGGCTACCCGCCACCGCTACCCGCCTCGCCGTTCTCCCAAGGCTACCCCACCAGCTCCATCGCGCACACCAGCAAGCGAACAAAACCGCACGAAATTACAGTAAAATGAATCAGTCATTTTATCTAATCAAAAGGAGGACATGAATGAGCAAAGTTATTGTCTTTTCAGGTAGCCCTAAGAAAAAGGGTAGCTCAGCTGCCCTGCTGGCCGAGGTTGTCAAAGGAGCAGAAGCTGCTGGCGCCGAGATTATCGAATACGACTTGAACAACAAAGAGCTGCGTGGCTGCCAGGGATGCCTGAGCTGCCGCAGAGAAGACGTAGTCGCTTGCATCCAAAACGACTACTTCAGCTCGATGTACGCAGAGCTCAACGATGCTGATGCAGTCGTAGTCGGTGCCCCGATATACATGGGCACTGTCACCGCCCAGACCTGGATCCTGATCAATCGCCTGTATCCCGCCATGGGTCCAAACTTCGCACCACGCTATCCTGGCAAGAAGTTCGCAACAGTCATCACCCAGGGCAACGCGAATCCCGAGGGCTTCGCATCAGCGGTTGAGCAGGTACAGGGATTCCTGGGCAGGCTCGGATGGGATATGGTCGGTTCAATGCTCTGGGCAGGAGCAGGTGGGGATCTCTCCGAAGAGCAGAAGCAAGAAGCCTTCCAAATCGGTCAAGATTTAGCGGGATAAAACCTCGCTCGTTAGCCTTAAGTCTCACAATGTGCCGCATCGTTATGGTGCGGCACATTTGCATGCTTCAGAGTGCGACAGGTTGTTAGTTGCTGGCAAGCTGTACCAGCGTCAACCTTCCTCCCGCAAAGCTTCAAGAATCTGCAACCTCTCTTCGAAGCTGACTTCGCGATAAATCTGATGAAGCATCCAGATGTAGCCGAAAGGATCTATGAAAATCGCATTACTCATGCCGAAGGCTTCATTCTCTGTTACTGGTTGGATAACCGTACAGCCAACTTCAACGGCATTGTTGAAAACCTGCTCGATGTCTTCGACCGTGATATTGACCCACATAGGCTTGGGGTCAGCAGGCTTTGGTGCAATCAACTGAAACGGCACATTCTCATCCAGCATATGAAACCGAGTGCCGTAGATTGTGAACACAGCTTCGTTCATGCCGACCTCATTTTCAGTGAGTTCGACTGGTTCAACCGGAAAAACCTTCGAGTAAAGCTTATATGCCTCCAGGCAATCAGGAACCACGAAATCTATCTCAACACCAACCATGATAACCTCCTTGTAGTAGTTTTCTGAAGAATCTTGCATTTTGCGAGATTCTTCTTTGATTCTAAGAAAACCTTGTGTACCCACAGTGTACCCAGAGTACAAAAATCCCCGCTTTTGCGAGGATCTTTATTATCATGAAACAGGCTCTGACCTGCGGAAACTCTGGTGCGCGATGTAAGATTTGAACTTACGACCCCTACCGTGTCAA
>WQXZ01000052.1 GCA_009781525.1 Coriobacteriia bacterium
CAGCTTACGCTTGCGACTGATGTCGCCGCCATAACACTTTGCGATAACATCCTTGCGCAGAGCCTTGATATTGGTACGCGATAGCACGCGATTGCCGATTGCGGCTTGAATCGGAACCTCGAACATCTGACGAGGGATGATTTCTTTCAGCTTCCTGGTCATCGATTCGCCAAGTGAATAGGCTTTATCTTTGTGCACGATAAACGACAGAGCGTCAACCGGCTTGCCTGCCAATAGGATGTCTAGCTTAACCAGGTCACCTGGCTGGTAGCCGCTGAACTCATAGTCAAGCGAAGCGTAACCGCGGGTGCGACTTTTAAGCTGATCGTAATAGTCGGTGATCAGCTCCGATAAGGGAATCTGATAATGCAGCTCAACCGTGCTGACTGAGAGATATTGCATGTTCTCAAAGGTTCCGCGATGTGACTGAGAGAGATCCATCACAGCACCGATATATTCCGGTGGAACCAAAACGGTTGCCCGTAGGTAAGGTTCTTCGATGCGCTCGATGATAGTCGGATCAGGCATATCCTTCGGAGAATGAATCGAGATGCATTCACCCTTGGTCGTATATATCTGGTATTCGACACTGGGAGCTGTTGCCAGCAGGTCAAGGTCGAACTCGCGTTCAAGACGTTCCTGGACGACTTCCATGTGCAGAAGACCAAGAAAACCTACTCGGAAACCGAATCCAAGTGCGTGGCTGGTTTCTGGTTCATAAACCAGAGCTGGATCGTTCAGCAGCAGCTTGTCCAGGGCATCACGCAGGTCGTTGTACTGGTCCCCCTCTACCGGAAACAGTCCGGTATAGACCATCGGTTTGACCTCTCGGTAGCCAGGCAGCGGTTCGCTTGCGCCATTTTTGGCAAGGGTGACTGTATCGCCGACCTTGACATCCGAGGGATCCTTTAAGCCGGTTATCAGGTAGCCGACTTCACCGACACCCAGCTCATCGACTGGAGTGTTTGCTGGGCGGCGAACTCCTACCTCTTCTGCCTGGCAGGTTATACCGTTTGAGAAAAAGCGAAGGCTGGTACCGGTTTTCAATGAACCATCGACGATTCGTATCAAGGCGATCACACCGCGGTAAGCGTCATAGTAGCTATCAAAAATCAGAGCGCGCAGAGGTGCTTCAAGGTCGCCAACCGGAGGTGGAACCCGCCTAACCACTGCCTCAAGCATCTCTTCAATGCCGACACCGGTCTTGCCTGAAGCTAAGATAGCCTCATCTGCCAGAATCGCCAAGCCCTCCTCGATCTCATGTCTTGCCCGCTCGATATCTGCCGCTGGTAAGTCGATCTTATTGATCAAAGGAATAATCTCAAGCCCAGCGTTCATTGCCATCAAGGCGTTTGCGACTGTCTGGGCTTCGACTCCCTGGGTTGAGTCAACAACTAAAACGGCACCTTCACAGGCTGCCAGCGAACGTGAGACCTCATAACTGAAGTCAACATGCCCAGGCGTATCAATCAGATTGAGCTGGTATTGCAAGCCGTCACTTGCCTCATAGAGCACCCTGACTGCCTGCGATTTGATAGTAATGCCGCGCTCGCGCTCGATATCCATTGAGTCCAGCACCTGGTTCATCATGTCGCGCTCAGATATCGTGTGGGTCATCTCAAGCACTCGATCAGCCAAAGTGGATTTACCATGGTCGATATGAGCGATAATCGAGAAGTTCCTTATCAGCTTCGGGTCTGTCATAACTGTTCGTCTACAGACCTTTCGCCTTGCGACGTAGGTCGTTGCGCAGCTCGTGTAAGGTCGGCTCAAGGCCAACCGGATATCTATGTGGGTTCATGAATCGACGGCTGGTTGGATCCAGCGTCTGAAGGCTGGCTTGGCAATGAGCCTGGCACTCAGCAACGCTGACCTGCTTCCAGACTATCTTACCTTTACGAGCCAGAGGCTTCAGTAATGTTTCAAAGCTTCCGGGTATCAACCTTTTCTGGCGCATCTCATCGTGCGGATCGACAATCATCTCATCGGTTACGTCGCTGTCTAACTGGTAGATCATGTCGCCAGCGATCAGGCCATCTTCACCATAGTATCTGCGAACATCCAGCACACCTGGAAGTGTCGACTTCTCAAGCTGCTCGGTTGCTTTAAAGGTCGGTATCCACTCGGAGTTGGCATCGTTGCGGTAGGCTGATAACTTATAAACTGCAGCCAAGGCAGGGGTTTCATATGCTGTAGCCAGTCTTGTGCCTACTCCCCACATATCGAACCTTGCGCCCTGATCGTGCAGTGACTTGATTGTGTACTCATCCAGATCGTTACTACCGACGATCTTCACGTAGCCTAGGCCTGCCTCGTCCAGCATGCTGCGAGCTCTGATCGAGAGCCACGCCAGGTCACCGGAGTCGATACGAATGCCGAAGAGTTCTTGCCCGCGCTGCTTCATTTCTTTACCAACGACAATCGCATTTTCGACTCCGTGGATGGTGTCATAGGTATCTACAAGCAGAATGCAGCCGTCTGGTTGAGCTTGAGCGAAAGCGCGAAAGGCTTCAAGCTCGCTGTCAAAGGCCATCACCCAGGAGTGGGCGTGTGTGCCCGAGACCGGTAACCCGAACAAGCGACCAGCCTCAACATTGGAAGTAGATGAACAGCCGCCGATAATCGCTGCCCGTGACGCAAAGATACCACCAGCAGGACCTTGTGCACGTCTGAGGCCGAACTCAGCTACCGGTCCTTCAGCCACCTCACAGATGCGTGCAGCCCGGGTAGCTATCAAGGTTTGATAGCCCACCTGATTTAGCAGCGGGGTCTCGATAATCTGCGCTTGCAGCATTGAGCCTGTAACCCGTACTATCGGCTCATATGGAAAAATCAGACTGCCTTCAAGCACAGCATCAACATCAACTTCAAGATGCATCTGAGCCAAATAGGTTAAAAAATCGTTATTGAACATGGCTCCACCAGAAGCAGTTCGAAGTGAGCGCAGGTAGTCAATATCGTCATCAGAAAAGGCGAAGCTTTCTATGAAGTCAACTATTTGCTGCATCCCACAGGCTACTGTGTAGCCACCGCTGAATGGGTTTGATCGGAAATGCATATAAAAACTTCCCTCAAGCTCAGACTTCCCGTTGATAAAGTATGCCTGTGCCTGAGTCAGCTGATACAGGTCGGTCAGCAAGGTTTCACTGAAATGCATGTCTGTCCTGTCGTTTAGTTACGGCGGCGTCTGCGGCGTCGCCCATCGCTGGTTGAAGTGTCTGAAGCCTGATCAGTCTGTGTATCGGAGGAGCCTTGCGAAGACTGCTCGCGCTGGCGCAGGCCAGAGGAGTTTCTGCCTGGACGATTACGTCCGCTCTGATCTGAAGATGCAGACGAAGCGGCTGTCTTGTCGTTCTCGTTCAGATCCGGCAAAGTCGGTAATGATTGACTGTTGCTGTTCTGCTGTATCCGACGTCTACTGCGGCGGTCGCCCTGTGAAGCAGCGATAATATCCTGTTCTGTTGCTTCAGGTTGTGCCTGCTGACGAGAACGTGATTGCTGTCGGTTCCGGGCAGAGGTTGACTGGTACCTGGACTGCCCGCTGCCAGACTGCCCGCTACCAGGCTGCTCGTTTCTGCTGGCAGTAGTTCCCTGCCGGTTGCGCCTTCGCCGGGTGGTCGCTGACGTAGCTGGTGCTTCAGCCGGCTCAGGCTCTTCAACAAAGGCTTCTCTGTCCAGCATAGACAAAGCCAAAGTCAGACTGGTGTTTGCGGACTTCTCCAGAGCTTCCCGCCCAATAGCAGAAGGACGCTGAACTTCTGCCTTTGAAGACCGTACTGGTTCGAACTCGTTTAGCGGCACAGAGAAGGTCTTGCCGTCGTCTAGTTTCAAAGTGACCGATTCACGCGGGGTGTTCAGGTCGACAACCGTAGCCTGGCCAAGCGGGGTTTCGATTTGTGCTCCCTGTCTGGGGGCGCGCCCCTTGAAGTCTTTGTAGCTGTCGAATTCATGGCGCAGGCAACACATCAGTCGACCGCAGGCGCCTGATATCTTCTCGGGATTAAGCGGTAGATCCTGCTCCTTGGCCATCCTGATCGATACTGGTTGAAAGTCGGCTCCGATTCTAGCGCAGCAGAGTCTTTCTCCACAGTGTGCTATTCCTCCCAGCATACGGGCTTCGTCACGTACGCCGATTTGGCGCAACTCAACCCGGATGTGCAGTCTGGCAGCAAGGTCGCGCACCAGTTCGCGAAAATCGACCCGTGAGTCGCTGGTAAAGTAAAAAACGGCTTTCTCGCCGGTGAACAGGTACTCGACTGCGACCGGCTTCATCTCAAGGTCACTGGCGTTTACCAGCTCATGGAAGACAGCCAGAGCCGAGTTGGATTTTTCTTGCAGGCGTTCTTGCTGCTGGCGATCTTTGTCATCAAGCATTCTGATAACCGGCTTCAGTGGCGATGATAAAGCAGATACCTGCTCTTCTGTCGCGTCTATTCCGATTGCGCTGACCGTGCCTACCTCGCGTCCGCGTTCGGTATCAACCAGCACAGTGTCGCCGACTTTATACTCGCCTAAGACCGGATCAAACCAATATGATCTGGGGCTATAACGAAGTTTCACCGCTACAACCGTAGTCGTTTCGGGCATTTGTGTCCTTTCAAAAACCAAAATCGGGCATCCGCAGATGCCTTATCGCTTCCGTCAGGCATCCGCAGATGCTGCTCCCGTTGTGAGCCTTCAGATGCCTTATCGCTTTCCCAGTTCACCTCTCAGGGTGAAAAGCAGGTATTCAAAAATCGATTGCACAGAGACATTATAGTCCAAATCCTGATCAGCTTCGAAACAGGCTTCGAGGCAGCGCATGACAGCTGGCCCTACATGCGAATGTAAGCCCACATAAAGCTCCAGAAGGTCGCGTTGATCGGTGTTAACCAGGCTGTCTGTCAAGCCGCTTGCCAGCAGCAGAATGTCACGCAGCCAGACCCGAATCGCTTGAATCACCCAGTGTGCCGACCTGCGCTCAGCAGCAGTCAGCTCTCGTTTATGACGCTGCTCCAGGCTGGTCAAAGCCGCTCTGGATAAAACCTCGCGCCTCTCTTCGATACGCTGCTCCTGCTGAATCTTCAGCTCGTCAAGTGGTAGTTTCAGCGCAACCAACAACGCTTTCGCTGCATCAAGTGTATCCAGAGCGTCGAAATTCGGCAGTCGTCTGAAGCATTCGATCAGTTGTTGCCGCAGCTCTTTCAGGTTGCGCCCTGTCAGGTACTCCTGCGCGGCTTGATACGACCCAGCTGAGTACGCCAGAGCAATGCGAGCGTCTTCAGCTGTGACTTTAAGCTCTTCGACTAAAAGCCTTATCTGCAAATTCTCGGGCACAGTGAAAAACGGCACAAGCTGACAGCGCGAGCGGATAGTCGGAATAACCGTATCCAGATTTCTGGCTAGCAGAATGAAGACCACGCTTGCCGGTGGCTCTTCAAGCAGCTTCAAGAACGCATTGGCAAAGCCCACCGTCATCCGGTCAGCCTGGCTGATCACGAAAACCTTGTTCTTTGCTCTGATAGGAGCAAGTGACGCGTCGCGGTTCAGCTGCTGCATCTGTTCGTTCAGATAACCGCTCGCACCTTCCGGTACCAGCACAGTCAGGTCTGGATGTATCTGTAGCTTTACCTGACGACAGTCATTGCAGTTATCGTCTGCACCAGCCAGACACAGCAGCACCTGAGCGAACTGAACAGCAGCTTCGGTTTGGCTTGATTCAGATGATCCATAGAACAGGAATGCCTGTGGTAGATATGGCGATGCAGCAGCAGCAGTCAGAAAAGCTGATGCTACCGGCTGGCCAATCAGGCTACCGAAAGCTGGATGTACCTCGTTGCTTGCAGGTGCAGCTGATGTTTCGATGCTATCTGTCATGTTAAAAATCTAGCCCGCTGAATCGCACTTGGCCTAGGTCGCTTCGAAAAGATCGGCTAGTTCAGCATATATCAACTCAGCAGTTGCCTCGATGCTTTTCTGCAGGCGTACAATTCGGACACGGTCTTTGTGATCAGCAGCGATCTGCTCAAAACCCAGATTAACCCGCTGATGAAAGTCGAAGTCCTCCGCTTCAAGCCGATCGGTTCCGAGAGCTCGGGCACGAGCCAGGGCCTCTTGCCAATTGTCAACCATGAGGATTGTCCTGGTCGGTAACACTCCAAGGCTGCCCAGCTGATTAGCCTGGGCAATCAACGCCAGATCGATTCTGCGCCCGTAGCCCTGGTAAGCCGTTGTCGAATCAAGATAGCGGTCGCACAGCACCACCGCCCCACTGGCTAACGCCGGTAGAATACGCTCAGTCACCAGCTGCGCCCGAGCCGCCTCATAAAGCAAAAGCTCAGCCTGCGCTGCGACATCGCTGTCGGGATCAAGCAACAACGTCCGGATCTTCTCTGAAAGCGTCGTTCCGCCCGGCTCGCGCAACTGAACAACGCCAAACCCAGCAGCAATCAACCTTTCTGCCAATATCTTGATATGGGTCGACTTGCCGACTCCCTCCCCGCCTTCAAAAGTGACAAAAACCCCTGTGGATAAAACCTCGTCCATAGCACCTGGCAGCGTGTTGGCTGGTTGAGTGTCCATCGCAGCGGATTCGTTTACTGTGCTCATGCTATTCACTCTCTATTGCAGCTATCGATACCCATGCGGGAAAGCCCTCAAGTTGGAGACGATACAGCGCCTCGGGGCCAAGATCTGGCCAAGCTATCAGCTCAGCTGAGACAACATGTCTGGCAAGCAGTGCTGCTGCTCCACCGATCGTGGTCAGGTAGACTGACCTGGTTTCATGACAGGCCGACCTTACCGCCTCAGATCTCTGCCCCTTGCCTAATGTCAGATTGATGCCCGCCCTATGAAGTTTAGGAGTAAAAGCATCCATCCTTGACGAGGTGGTCGGTCCTATCGCACCAAAAGGTCTACCAGCCTTTCCCGGTGTCGGGCCGGCATAGAAAAGTGCCTGTCCAGCCAGGCTAAATGGAAGCTCTCCATGAGCTTCCAGGTACTCAATAGCACGCTGGTGGCCTGCGTCTCTCATCGTATAGATGGCTCCGAAAAGGCGCAGCTCTTGATTGACGTGCAGAGCCACCAGCTGTTCTGCGCTGGTTGGTAGATCCAGTCGGGTTATAGCTGAGAGCGTAAGGTTTTCTGTCACGATAGCCACTCTCCGACAAGGCTATAGGTAACCGACCGCATTGCTGAGCAACCTACATTGACCGCAAGCGGAAGCGAAGCCATATGGCAGGCTGAAGTAATGATGTTAACAGCAAGGGCTGTGGTATCTCCACCCATCGCACCTGCTCCGATTTCAAGAGCGTTGATCTTATCCACAAGTTCTTTTTCGTAGGCTGCTAAGGTCTGGTCGGTATTCACTGTGTCAAGCGGACGTAGCAGTGCGCGCTTAGCTAAGCTTGCAACCTTGTCGAAGGTCGCGCCGATGCCGACGCCTATTACCAGGGGTGGGCAGGCGTTCGCACCTTTTGCTGCCACTGTTTCGACCACAAAGTCGGATATGGCTTGCCAGCCGTCTCCGGGAGCCAGCATTGTCAGGCGAGAGGCGTTGTCGGATCCGCCGCCTTTGAGCATGACGCTCAGGCGCACCCCGCTGATCGCGTCGTTGAAAGCCAGCTCGCAGAAGGCAGGAGTGTTGTCGAAGGTGTTTGTGCGGTCAAGCAGGGCATCTTGCAGCATGCTGGTTCTCAGTCGGGCATCTTGCCAGACCCAGCGAATGGCGGCATCGACCTGCGAGAAGATATTCGCTGGTATGTTTAGGCTCGCACCGCTGGGAAGCCTGCCGATCTCGAGCAACACCCAGACCGATCCGGTGTCCTGGCAAAGTGGAACCCGGTCAGCTTCAGCGATGTGAGCGTTATCGATCAGCATGCCTAGCGCCTGGCGACCACGCTCGTTGCTTTCAGCCTGCAGCGCCCTGTGCATTGCCAGACGAACATCTGGACGAAGTTCCTGGGCGACCTGATTAGTCGCAGCAGCAACTGTAGACGCCAGCGTTGCTGCGTCAAAAGTCGGAATATAGCAGGGAGTGCTCATAGAAACAGTATCCCATATCGGAGAGGAGCCTAGAGCTCTGATAGTTGCGCTTTGATGGAGTCCGCTGCAGCTGCTAGGGAAGCCAGCTCTTGATCGCTTAGATCAAGCTCGATGATCTCTTCGACGCCGCCTTTGCCCAGTCGAACCGGTACACCAAGATGGATGTCGTATAGGCCATACTCGCCTGAGAGCCTGGCACTGACTGAGACGGTTTTGCCGGTTGGGAACAAAAGCTCTGCCACCATTGATGCGATTGAGGATCCAGGGGCATAGAAAGCCGAACCGGTTTGCAGAAGTTCGACAATGGCTGCTCCGCCATTGATCGTGTCAGCTACAACAGCATCGATGTTTTCTGCTCCCATGAGCTCGGTCAGAGTAGTGCCATTCACCGTTGCCAGTCTTGGTAGCGGCAGCATAGCTTCACCATGGGCGCCGATAACCAGTGCATCTACCTCAGAAGGTTGACAATCAAGGCGCTCGCAAACCGCATGGACGAACCTGGCAGTGTCCAGTACCCCACCCATGCCAAACAGGCGTTCCTTGGGCACACCAGCCAGGCTGAAAGCGTAGTTGACCATCACATCAAGCGGATTTGTAACAAATATATAGATTGCCTCAGGTGACCTGGGCAAAGCCTCGTCCAAGACACTTTTGACTATGTTGGCATTGACATTGAGCAGATCCTCACGGGTCATGCCAGGTCTACGGGGAACACCAGCAGTAACCACAACGATGTCGCTGTTCTCAGTCAGAGCGTAGTCGGTAGAGCCGGAGACCTTTGCATGAAAACCTTCGTTTCCCCGCATATGCATCATGTCCAACGCCTTGCCTTCAGCCACTCCAGCAACGACATCGATCATGACGATGTCAGCCAGATCATGGTTGAGCAGAATGTGAGCTGCTGTGGCGCCGACGTTTCCAGCGCCGATAATGGATACTTTCGGAAGACTCAATTTGCTACTCCTGTCTTGGTATTCGCAGTGCTGCTCGATACAGTGTTACTGCTCGTGCGCTTATTATTCCCAGTCGAGCGTGTTGCTCGCTTCGTTGTACTTTCTGTGGTAGCTGCTGTGCCACTTGCAGCAGCCGCGCGCGTGCCGGCGCCACTTGCAGCTGCCGCGCGCGTGCGGGCACCACTTGCAGCTGCCGCCTTGGCTTCGGCTCGCGCCAATGCCTGCGGACACTGTGGATTCGGACACAGCTCCCAAGGGCCGCGATTGGTCTGCACGATTACCTTCGGCACTCCGCACGATTCACAAATAACACCAGCGGCCTTCAACTCACCGAACTGAGGCAGCGGAAAAGAGGTATTGCACGTCTCGTAGTTCGTGCAACGGATGAATCGCTTCAGAGTACGTGGATTCTTCTGGGTCTTCAGCACACCATTCGCACCCTGCTCAGCGCAGGTCGGGCATGCACCTAACTCTATCTCAGGCTCAACATTGGTCGAGCAATGTGGGTCGATGCACAACACCCGCGGACGTTGGCGAAAAACGATCAATCGAACCTGCGGCTTACCACAGACAGTGCAAAGCTCGTCTACTGCCTCGATTCTGCCGGACGGAACCGGAAAAGTCACGTTACAGTCAGGCCAGGCAGAGCAACCGATAAAGCTCGACCGCGTCTTGGCTGAACTCTTCAGCAGCAGGTCATGCCCACAGTCTGGACAAGCCCCCACTCTGGCATCAGCTGTAACGGCATCAGCCAAAGCCTCTCCGACCTCCTCGGTTCGCGGCAATAATACATCCATGGTCTCTGCCAGTAACTGCCTGGAATGCTGCACAACAGCATTCCTACTGGTATCGCCGGCTGCGATTGAGCTCATCTCTTCCTCAAGATTAGCCGTCATTTGAGAAGAAGTAATGTGGGGAGCAAACCTCCCCAGCGACTCCGCAAC
>WQXZ01000053.1 GCA_009781525.1 Coriobacteriia bacterium
CGGGTGAACCCCACCAGATATGCAGAGGGCACGCTGGTTCGTACCAGTTCATACCAGTTCATGCCAGTTCACGCCAGTTCATGCCAGTTCATGCCTGCGGGTTTTATAATATGTACTATCGAAAAAAGCATCGAAAGCAGGCAATATGAAAGAAGCTCCTACCGCAACGATCGCCGCAGCCAGCCAAAAACAGCCGATCGCCCAGCTCTCAGGCGTTCACAAACGCTTCGGCAAACAGGAGGTCTTGCGTGGAATCGACCTCGAACTGACCCCAGGACGCATTACCGGTTTGCTTGGCCCCTCAGGCTGTGGTAAGACAACGATAGTCAACATCCTGGTCGGCACCCACCTGCCGAGCTCAGGCAATGTAACCGTATTGGGTGAAGAACCACCTTTCAAGCATGCCCGCAGCCACATGGGTTTCATGCCGCAGAGTGAAGCACTCTATCTTGACCTGACTGCAAGCGAGAACCTGCGCTTCTTTGGCTCGCTGTATGGTCTATCTCGCAAGCAGCTTGACACTAACATCGAGCGCGCTCTTGACCTGGTGCATCTTGAAAACGACAGGCGAAAGGTGGTCGCAAACTACTCCGGCGGAATGAAACGTCGCCTTTCGCTGGCAATCGCCCTGCTACATGACCCAAAACTGCTGATACTGGATGAGCCGACCATTGGCCTTGACCCTAAGCACCGAGTCGAACTTTGGAAAGGCTTCCGCCAACGTGCGAGCGATGGCACCGCCCTCCTGATTACTACCCACGTCATGGACGAAGCCATGCTCTGCGACCGCCTGCTGATGATTCATGATGGTCGCGTTATCGCCCAGGGCACTCCCGACGAACTGATTGCTCACCACAACAGCGAAACCCTTGAGCAAGCTTTCCTGACTTTTGAGGCGACTGCAGAAAAGGACACCCAAGATGCGTAACACAATAGCCCTGACCAGGCGAATCCTGCAGCAATTCTCGCACGACCCCCGCACCATCGCCCTGTTCATCTTTGTCCCGATCTTCGCACTTGGCTTACTCAGCGTGATGCTGAACAGCCCTGCATACCAGCCTAAACTGGTCGCGGTCGATCTGCCAGCCGATGTCGTCGCTGCTTTAGCAGAGCAGGAGGCAACCGTCATCGTCGCCAGCGCAGCACAGGCGGAGCAATTGCTCGCAGCCAAAGAGATCGATGCTGTTATCACTCTCGACGGCACAACGCTCACGATAGAAGTCGAGGGATCTGATCCAACTAAAACCGGAGCCGTGATGCAGGTTGTCCAGTCAGCCGTAAAGGACCTGACCCTCACTCAGCGCGAGCAGATGCTGTCCGATATCGAGGAGCGTTTCTCCACAATCAAAAGCCTTCTGTCCAGCCTGCCCAGCGGCTTACCAGGCGTTCCAGATCTCCCCGACTTGGATGACATCATCACCCAATTCACTCCCACTGTGGATAAAATCGACCTCCTCTACCTGCATGGCAACAGCGAATGGGGCAACTTTGACTTCTTTGGGCCGGTTATCATCGGTGTCTTTATCTTCATTTTCGTCTTCATCACCAGTGGTATGTCGCTGGTAACTGAGCGCACTGGCGGCACTATGGAGCGGCTTTTGGTGACACCGATCAAGGCGTGGCAGCTGGTGTTAGGTTTTTGCATCGGTTTCGGTTTGGTTTCGCTGATTCAAGCAGCTATTGTGCTATGGGCATGTATTACTCTGATTGGGTTTCCCAATGAGGGGTCACTGATTCTGGTTATCTGCGTGACCTTCTCGATGGCGATGGTCTCGATGAACCTCGGTCTGTTGGTCAGCGCCCTGGCGCGTACACCGTTTCAGGTTATCCAGTTCATGCTGGTGTTGGTGATTCCGCAGGTTCTGCTGTCAGGCGTGTTTGACCTGAATGGTGCGCCTGCATGGATGCAGGTGCTGAGCAGGTGTTTTCCGGTAACGCATGGCGCTGAGGCTCTGCGTGCAATCATGCTTGGTGGCGCAGGCTTGCAGGCGATTGGCGCGAATCTTGTAGCCCTCTGGGGATTCGTTCTTGCGTTCTTTGCTCTCGCCAGCCTGAGCTTCGCCAGGCGCAAGTCAAGTTAGGGCAGGGACGGCAGCTGCTGGCGCCAATCACACCGCAGATGCGCGTGCCAGATTGTCTCCCCAAATGCCAAGACCTTAAAAATACCCTTCGCTTCTAGCAGTGAACGCAGAAGGCGGCGAAGTGAGTAGGCTTTGCGACTGGCAGCAATCATCTCTTGCTGCAGCTCGGCAGGGGTCATATTTTTTGGGCGATGTACCACGTTGCCGTTGAAAAGCTCCCAGTTCTGATGCAGCAGGCTGTCTTTGTATCGGTCGTAGACGGGTGTGCCGGGAACGAAGAACATCGACTGAATCAGGCAGCCGTGAATCTTGTTGTCGATGATAAACTGGCCGAGCCGCTCGCCTACTCCTGGAGTGTCTTCGTCGCTGCCCAGGATAAACAGGCCTCGCACGCCAATGCCGTGAGCCTGAATATTGGCGATTGCCTGCTCGATCTGCTGGCGCTCGGCACGCTTGTGGTAGCGCACAAACGAGGCATCGTCAATAAACTCGGTGCCCAAGCTGACCTCGAAGAAGTTAGCCTGCTTCATTAGCGCCAGCATCTCGTGGTCGAACCCCAGTTCCCAGGTTGCCTGCACGGTAATCGGCCACGCTATATCGCTTTCGATGATCGCCTGCAGCACCGACTTAGCCCACTGGCGGTTCTGGGCAAAGTTGTCGTCGGTCAGCCAGACCGCTTTGCTCAGCCGCGGTGGCAGCCTGCGCTGGTGAAAGGCGATTGCCTGGCGAATATCCTCAACCACAGCCTCAGGCGAACGGGTACGAATTTTGCGTCCGAAATGCGCGATTACGCAGCAGTAATCGCAGGTTCCATTGCAACCACGCGAGGCATGCACCTGCGGCCAAAGCGTGTCATAGCGTCTTGCCATCTGCTGGTAGTTATACACCAGCGACCGATCGGGAATCGTCTCGATATCACACGGTTGCGGTCTTGGCTTGGTCAGTGTGACTTCAGTCGCACCATCATCAGTCTGCCGCAGGTAGGCAAGCCCGGAAATCTGAATCGGCGCCCCCTCAGCCGGCCAGCAGGCCTCTCGCGGAGTACGGGCAAACACACCGTCCAGCGCCTGCAGCGCCTCGATGAACTCGACGATACTCTCATCTCCATCGCCCAGCATCACGTAGTCGGCATAGCGCACAGCTTCCGTGTAGTTCAGAGTTGCGTGCATTCCACCCAATACCACCAGCGGGCGGCAGGATTGGACGGGTGCGGTTCCGTCAGCTTCGGCTCCAGCAGCTTCGACTCTCCCGCTACTTCTGAGCATCTGCGCTAGCTCATATCCACGCATCGCATTGAACGTGTTAATCGAGATAAAAACCACGTCAGCATCCCAGATATCCTCCATCAGAGTCTCGCTGATCGACTCGCTATACATCAGCGTGTCGTCAACCAGCTGCCTGGCAATGGTCGCAAGCGTTATCAAACCAGTCGAGGGATTACATATGCTACTGTTATAGACAAAGTGGTTCTTCCAGGTTTTTCGATAGCGGTTAACCGCCCCCGCCTCAATGAAGCGAAGTTTCTTAATCATGATTTCCTCTTATATCTGGATAAGATCTGGTTTATGTACCCACTGAGCTCTCACGCTGGTATTCAAGAATGTCACCAGGCTGGCAGTCCAGTACTTCGCATATCGCCTCAAGAGTGCTGAAGCGAATGGCGCTGATTTTTCCGGTTTTCATCTTTGAGAGGTTTACATTTGCGACCCCAACGCGTTCTGATAATTCGTTAAGTGACATCTTACGATCAGCCATTACCCGATCGAGTCTTATGATGATTGGCATTATTATCTCCTGCTTTAAAGTGTTTCGTCGGACTGCTGCTGAAGCTCTACCCCATACTGGATGACATATGCCAAAGCAAAAACACAGAATGCGAAGATGAAATTATGAAGCCCCAGTACTATTGAAGCGAAAATCATAATGATTCCCACTGCTTTCAGTCGCTTGACGTTCTCTTGCAGAAACGGTGTCCTATGCACTGCTGTTGCTTTGAAGATACTGCTGAGGATGTATAAGACAAAAGCACCGAGCAGACAGTAGACGCAAAAGCCGATGGTTGCAGCCAAAACGACAAACTTCAGCGCGATCATTGCGGCAGTAGAAACGAATCCTGCTATGGTTATTCCGTCTGCAGCATTGAACATACGGTTGGCGACCGGGATAATGCTGAGGACTCGGAGAATCAGGTCGTCTGGCAATAGTAGAATCGCAATAGCACCGATAAACGATAGAACCGCTGCCACAATGCAAAGCACAGCCAAGACTTTACTTATTACATCAAGAGTATGTCCTGAGCGAGCTAGTTTGTCTGAGATTCGAGTATCCATGTGTCATCCTTTCATCAATCAAAATAATCATTGTCTCTGTACGGTAACATCAGGATATCGTCGCAATAAATGTTTGTCAACTACTTTTTTATGTTTTTCGTAAAATTTTTTGTGTTTTACGTTTGTTTCGAGGGTTCAGTAGTTTTGTCTCTTGCTCTAATCACCACCACTTCTGCCCCTTAGACACTCCAGATGTGCCCGGTTACAGCCACAACCTCGCTTTACTGCTCACCTGCGCGCGACCATCCGCGCGGCTTGCGCGCGGCCTGCGCGCGACCTGCGCTCGACCTCTCTTTTAACCTCAAACCTCAATTCCGCGATTCCCCAGGTTTCTGCAACTTTTTTGCGGTTGGGCGCCAAAAAGGCAGGTCTTTTCGTTGTATTTGCAACCGTTGTGTGGTATATGCAACAAAACTGTTGCATATACCACACAAA
This sequence comes from Coriobacteriia bacterium, assembly GCA_009781525.1. Classification (GTDB taxonomy): domain Bacteria; phylum Actinomycetota; class Coriobacteriia; order Coriobacteriales; family UBA8131; genus WQXZ01. The sequence continues at coordinate 4,847 of WQXZ01000053.1, forward strand.
ATGGCAGTCAGAAGGTGCTTTTTTGGCGCCCAACCGCAAAAAAGTTGCAGAAATCACTCAAAAGTTGGAATTAGGGCCTGGTGTGAGGGATGGGATGGAATTGGGTGGTTACCGGGTTGCGGAAAGTTGCGGAGGTGCGAAGCTGGGGTTACAGGTATGAGGTCAAGGGGATGCACTACCAGGTTGCACTACCGCTATAGATGATTGTTGAGCTGCGTGGTGGTTGATGAGGAAAGGTTGCTAACCAGTAAAAACTACCGGCTGGGTTAGCAGCCGGTAGTAGAAGACTTATTTTTTTCGTTGGCAGTGTTGAATCTCGGGCTATGCCGGGGCTATGCCTAACCCATGATGAGGTTCGCCAGCGGATAACCTAGGAAGGTCATCAGCACCCCTGTCAGTAAGCTCAAGATCATTCCCCAGATAAACATCGGCACCGGTTGTAGGTAGCCGTCGCCAGACGCAATCGCAGCAGATGCACTACCTACCGCTGTAGCAGGGCCAACAGTGGATGCTTGACCGATCAGATACGTTAGCGCAGCTGGGTTGATTCCTGTAAGACCTCCACTTAAGATCATCGGAATCGATATGCTGCAAAGCAGTACGACCGTAACCATATCGGAAGCGAAGTTTGTGAAAATGATGGCAACGGTCAGTATCAGAAGAACACAGATTATCGGTGGTAGAGTGCTGAGCATCGGAGCAAGGCGTGCCCCAATCCAATCGGTGATACCAACCTCAGAGTTAGTGATTGCATCGCCGAGAAGAGCTGTCGCACCGACCATCAGGAAGACCGACCAGGCAACACCCTTGGAGAGTAGCTCATCAACTTCGACAATCGGCTTGCCTTCATCTTGTATTAAGCAAAGCGCAACGATGCCAAGCATCGGCGGGGTAGGTGCCCCTAATGAAGCAACCAGAGCTGCGAATTTCGGGAACAGACCGAACTGTTGGAAGACACCTGGCGCCAGCCAGAGAAAGACCACACAGAAAAAGACGATTGCGCAGATTCTCTCTTTACGCCCCATCGGGCCAATGTCTCGGCGCAGGAACTCTGTGTCAAGGTTTTCCATCTTTGAGAAATCTGCTTTGAAGGTGAGTCTCAAGAACAGCATTACGACAATGAAGATGACAATCGTCATCGGAATACCAACAGCCATGTACTGAACAAATGAAATCTCCAGGCCACCAGTGAAGCGAGTGTAGAGGGTCATAGCCATAACCGGCATGACTTTGGCGATTGGAGTCGTGAAGTTTGCGTAGGTTGTGAACAGGAGCAGGCAGATGACGATTAGCATCGGAACCCTGTCACCTTTCTCATACCCAAGCTCGTCGAATACCGCGATAACAATCGGCACGAAAATCAAGAAGATAGTCAGCTGCGACATAAACGAACCGACAATGATGCTTGAAATCGAGAGCATCGTGATAAAAGCCCACGCGCTTCTTGAGACGATTTTCCGCGTCAGGAACCAGATTGCCAGCCTCTTAAAAAAACCAACCTGTCGCAACACATAGCAGAGTGCTGTTGTGAACAGGACGAAGCTAACCACCCATGTACCGATTGACATCGAAATAACCTGCCCAAAGGAATACAGTGGAGACAGCATCAGAGCTACCATTACCAGAATGCTTGGCCATGAAATTGAAATCGCCAGCCAGAAAATCATTGCACCGATAAAAACTCCAAGTATCTCCATAGCCAGAGGGGTCAATCCCTCAAATGGTGGAACATACTTGAAGCCAAGCATAAAGAGCAGTGCAATTACAATAACAACTTTTTCCCAGTGTGCTTTGACCAGACTACTCGATCCTTTGTCAGCCTTTGCGTCCATATTAACCTCCATGTCGCCTCCGCAAGCGGCACAGAAAACAAGTTTGGCAGGGGTGCGGAATTCCCCTGTCATTGGCTCTATTTTATCTTTTTTGCACTTGTCTATAAGGTGAAATACTGTCCGAACTTGCTTTTTTATGCTGTCATCAAGCACAGTGTTTTTGAATATATATGTATGTTTTTCGACGGAGAAACCCTAAGTTAATAAAATAGCCGGTTTCGCTCCGCTATGTGATGCTGTACAATGCATCTTGGGGGAAATTGGTACTCTATGAATCACCTCAATAGACTATTCAGCATAATGCTGAATATGAGAAACTCTGAAGCCTTCTTTTCGTGCAGTTTTTTTGGTGTCTCTGCACGTCAAACAACAAATACTAGCATTAGTTTTCAATATCGATTTTGCTGCATTAGGCTTGCTGGCTTGCATATATAGAGTAATTAGATATTCGTATTTTTTCATTTCAGCTTTAGCTATAACTGAAAAGAAGTCTGATACAATTCAGTCTTGTAATTTTTCGTACTCAACTACAGTGCCACTGTAACAAAGATGTGGCCAATCTGAGGAGGATAAGAATGCCTTATACGTTCAACACGTTCATAGTCATCTCTGTGGCAGTTTCTTTACTGTCATTCGGATGTGCTATGTGGCTGAATAGCTGGGTAAAAGCGCAGCCATCAAGTAATGCCAAAATCGCTGAAGTCGGAAAGCTTATTCGCGACGGATCACACACCTTCCTAAGGCAAGAGTACATTATGCTGGCGAAATTTGCTGGTGTTTTGGCTATTGTAGTGGGAGTGTTCCTGCCCAGGCCAATATGGCACGGTAATCCTATCGACAATATAGTAATGATCTTCTCATTCCTTGCTGGATGTGTTTTTTCTGGTATCGCAGGTATAATCGGTATCCGTATTGCTACCATCGCAAACGTAAAGACCGCTGAAGCAGCCGTTGAGGGAATGAGGCCAGCATTTATGGCGGGCTTCCGCGGTGGTGCTGTCATGGGTCTGGCTGTCGTCGGCTCTACCCTACTCGGTGTTGCCTCGATCATGTTTATCGCAAAAGATCCGACTGCGCTGCTGGGTTTCAGCTTCGGTGCCTCGACCTTGGCTCTGTTCGCCAAGGCTGGTGGTGGTATTTTTACCAAAACCGCTGATATCAGCGCTGACCTGGTAGGCAAGGTTGAGCTTGGCATACCTGAAGATGACCCACGTAACCCTGCAGTTATCGCTGATAACGTTGGTGACAATGTGGGTGACGTTGCGGGCATGGGTGCTGACCTGTTTGATTCTAATGTTGCTTCTATGGCTGCAGCTTTGGTACTGGCTACGGTTCTGGATAGAACCGCTGGTGGTATGGCAAATTCATCGATGGTACTATGCTACGCAGCCGCTGGTCTTTTGGCTTCGGTTATCGGCATCTTCTTAGCTCGTATGGGCAAAGGTGGCCCGACACAGGCACTGAACAATAGCACTTATATCACCACCGGCATTTATGCTGTTCTTACTGCTGGTGCAACATTGCTCTTCAACTTTGAATGGCGTATCTGGGGTGCCAGTATCGTAGGTCTCCTGGTAGGTGTGGTTATCGGTTTTGCCAGCGACTACTTCACTGACGATTCAAAGAAACCGGTGCAGAACACCGCAAAAGCCTCGGAACTGGGGCCTGCTTTTACTATTCTGTCTGGTATTTCCTATGGCCTGATGAGCACCTTACCTGCTCTGGTCGGTATCGCTGTATCAGCGCTCGTTTCCTACAAGCTTTGTGAACCGATCGGTGAAGGTTACGCCATGTTCGGTATAGCCATGTCTGCTGTCGGCATGCTCTCGATCGTTGGAATGATCATCTCAAATGATGCTTACGGCCCAATTGTTGATAATGCGCGCGGTCTAGCCGAAATGGGCGACCTTGGTGAGGACGTTATCGAGATTGCTGACAGTCTGGATAGCGCTGGTAACACAGTTAAAGCTATCACGAAAGGTTTTGCAATCGGAGCTGCTGGCTTGACAGTTATCGCATTACTTGGCGCCTTCATCAGTGAGGTGAATGAAGCTGCTATCGAGCTTGGTGTGCCAGGTATAACTGGCTTTGACATCATGGATCCGACTGTGTTCTTTGGCATGTTAGTCGGCGTAGCGATTCCAGCCGTCTTCTCAGCAATGCTGATTATGGGAGTTGACCGTAATGCTCAAAGAATGGTTGAAGAGATTCACCGTCAGTTCGATGAGATCCCTGGTCTAAAAGAAGGTCATCCTGATGCAGTTCCTGAGTATGACAAGTGCATCGAAGTTGCCACAACCGGAGCGCTACGTGAGCTGATTCCGGCGGGTCTGACTGTTATATTGATAACCTTGGCGGTCGGCTTTATCGGCGGAGTCAAGGCAATCGGTGGATACCTCTGCGGCAATATCGTAACCGGTCTCCTACTTGCTCTGTTCATGAGTAATGCCGGCGGTCTTTGGGACAATGCGAAGAAATATGTCGAATCTGGACATCATGGCGGCAAAGGCTCAGAAGCCCACAAAGCTGCCGTTGTCGGTGATACCGTTGGTGACCCATTCAAGGATACTTCTGGCCCCTCCATCAACACTCAGATCACAGTTGTCTCCCTGATTTCTTCACTGGCTGCAACCCTGTTCTTGGCTTTCTCGATTTTCTAAGGACACAGCTTTTCGCTGCTGGTAACAAGCACAAAGAAAAACTGGCTGAGATGTAAATCATCTCAGCCAGTAGCTTTTGCAGTAGGTTTTTCTCCCAAAGCTTTACCGCCTATACCTCAAGCAATATCACACTTCCTGCTTCAAGCGAAGCCTTAACATCAATCAGGCGCTGATTGGCAGACCCCCGCCAACGAAGCTCCAGCGAGCGCTGCTCCTCGACAAACGGACCATCAACCAGTACATCGGTCAGCTCAAGCAGGTCATGGGCGGCTGCAGATGGAATTCCCTGCAGTAGCTCTTCGAACAGGTAACCGCTGTAGGCCCAAACACTGAGCTTGGGTTTATCCACATTTAAACGCTGCACAAATGCAAGTAGGGCTTCGGCTTGGTCAAAGGGCTCTCCGCCGGTAAGGGTGACTCCCGACAACAAAGGATTTGCAGCAACCAGTGATATCAGGTCATCGGTTGTTGCCATGCTGCCGCCCTCGAAAGGCTGGGACTCAGGGTTGTGGCAACCTGGGCAGCGGCGCGCGCATCCCTGTGTGAA
>WQXZ01000054.1 GCA_009781525.1 Coriobacteriia bacterium
TGCCAATAGCCTGTCAACCGCCTGGACTACCCGCATCGGTTCGTAACAGTTTTTTACGGTTTAGTACAGGATTGGGCAAATATTTGGTGCCAAAATGCAGGTGAATGGCACTTTTCGGCATGTATTTCGACTGTTTTGGAGGTATAGCGGGACTAATCTTGTACTAAACCGTAAAAAACTGTTACGAACTCACCTACGGGATTGCAAGAGAGTGGGTTTGGGGGCTGACGGCTGACCAAGAGGTTGCAGGGGTTGCAGGGGGGTTGATTGGGGTTGCAGGGGTTGCAGGTTGGTGGGTTGCAGTTGCTGATGATTGGGTATGCACAAGAAGCAGGCGTTAGTGCAGACACGCACATCAATCTATATATTGTGGCAGGCAGAAAATGAATCTATATGTTGTGTATTGCAGAAAAGGTTACATGAAATGTGTAACACGTTGGAATTAATCGTTGAACGGTTTTAGTACAAGCTGTTCGGACGACCTTTTGTCTTGCAGGCTATTCGATTGGCTCACCTATAATGACGGCAGGAAAGCAAGGACATAATGCAAGGAGGTCATTATGAGAAACAGTCAGAAAACGGAGAAAAAGAACAAGGGGCTTGCATCGCTTCTGTCAACTGTGCTGGTGTTGGCTCTGCTTTTGAGTGGGTGCTCCAGAGCAAGTAATAAGCAGGAAGCGAGTACAGGGGCCAATAGTAGTAACTCATCGGTAAATAGTAATCAGTATTACTCCGAGAGTGATGATGCTTTGGGCTACGATTACGATAGGTATGGCGATGGAGGAGGCTACGGTGTATATGAGTCGAATAGTGGCGCACTGAACACTGCTGCTACTACAGGCAGTGAGATTACGCGCAAAGAAATAAAGAACGGAAGCATATCGCTCTCAGTTGAAGACGTGGATGAAGCATATGCAGCCTTATTGGAGATAATCGATAAAACAGGGGGCTATGTTTATTCCAAAAATGAGAACCGTCGGGACGGCGAGCTTTTTGTTACGTTAACTGCAAAGATTCCACCTCAGAGTCTAAGCTGGTTTGAGCAGGAGTTGACTGCAGTTTTAGGTAGCGAAGCTATTGTCCAATACGAGATAAGCAGTAATGACATTACCTCAAGCTACTATGATATGGCATCCAGGCTTGACAGTTCCCGGAAGACCCTGGCTCGATATGAAGAGTTGCTGAGTGAAGCGAAAAACGTGCAGGATATGCTGGACATCCAAAGAGAGATCTCGAGAGTACAGGCTGATATCGATTCGATGGAGGGTCAGATCAGAATGTGGGATCAGCTGGTAGGCTACGCTACGCTTGATATTCACATTACGTCTCCCAGGGCTCCGATTGCTGTTACTACCTGGAAATTCAACAGCGGCTCAGAGGTCGCTGATAAAATGGTCGAAGGCTTTGTCTCAGTGCTGTCTGTTCTTATCAATGGTTTTCTCTGGGCGCTGGTCTTGCTGGTCAGCTACTCACCGATTCTACTTCCAGTAGCATTGATAGTTATGTTCATCTGGTTCAGACAACGTAATAAAAAACGGCAACTTGCTACTGAATCTGTTTCGCTCGCAGAAACCAGCCAAGGTCAGTCGACAGCAGTCAGCTCTAGCGGTTATCATAGTGGTTTGACCTCGAGTGGCTTAAACGGAGAACAGCCAACGCCACCGCAGAGCGAACAGAGATTGGATCAGTGACAAAACAGCAATATGTAGGCAGTTTAACTAGCTGCTTTGATAGTCGCCGAGAACTTAAGGCTGGCAATACCATGCACTTAAGATCGGTAAACAGAATACGATTTCAATAGCTCTATTAGGCAAAAGTAGTAACAAAGACTACAGTATGTTCAAGAAAGGTTTTGAATGATTCTAATTGAGCTATTGCTCGTCGCCGTTGGGCTCTCAATGGACACATTTGCTGTTGGAGCCTGTATCGGTTTGGCCACCAAAGGTAAGGTAACAAAGACATCAATTATTGTCGGCTTGTACTTTGGCAGCTTTCATGTTTTCGTACCTTTGATAGGTTACGTAGCTGGAGCGTTTTTTGCAGACAGGATCACGAACTACGATCACTGGATCGCATTTGCATTGCTTGGATTTCTTGGCTTGAAAATGATTGTCTCAAGTTTGAGAGAAGAGCGTTGCGAAGACAGGGAGTGCCCTGATGAAACCTGTAGTGATCGTGATTGCCCAAAGCTCGGCATCGATAACGAAGCAGCATCTCTGCATCCTAAAACAATGCTTCCACTAGCGGTTGCGACCAGTATCGATGCACTTGCAGTAGGCATTTCGTTTGCCTTTTTACGGGTCAATGTGATTGCTGCAGCATTAACAATCGGTATAACTACCTTTTTTATCGCGATCATCGGTGTCAGAATTGGCAAGCTTTTCGGTGCTGCCTTCAAGTCAAAAGCGGAGCTTGCGGGTGGTATTATTCTTATGGGTATCGGCATAAAGATTTTAATTGAGCATATGATAGGTTAAATATGAAAAAGAATAAGAAAACATCAGTGGCAATAACCTTTTTAGTACTTGCACTGTCTCTTGGCATGATGCTTGGACTGTATGGATGTCCACCAAAGCCCCCAGAAGACCCCAACACTGAGCCGGTAGTGTTGTTTCTACCGAACAGTAACGCCGATGGCTTCAAGGTAAAAGCAGCTCTATGTGACGGATCAGCTGGACACATTGTTTCATTACTGGTTGATGAAGGAGCCTTACCGCAGGGTTGCGCACTTAACTCTTTTACCCTTACGGGAGCAAACAGTGCCGCACTTGATATGAACGCAGAGTTTGGCCAAGCATTAACAAATACTGGAACAACCGGCGAATATCTTTATGCCGGCAGCCTGATTAATACTTTGCTGGTATTTTTCGAGATAGATGAAATCACACTTACAGTGGAAGGCGAGATACTTGTCACTGGTCATATAATCTACGATCAGCCATTGACGTTTTACGAGAACTACTAGCGTTTTGTTTTTATAGGCTCTCCGTATATCGAGGGCAACCAAGGAACAGCCAAGCCAAGCCTGAGCGCAGCCTGCAACAACAAAATCATTCCAGCCTACGGCGGTGCATGGTAAACTTACCAGATTAGCGTATTCCTCTGTGATGCAGGGATTTTGGCAAGACGCGATGCCAGCATCTGATCAGTACAACAGAGGTAACACATAACAAAAGTAGCAAAGCAAGGAGTGAGTCGTGGTGAATCGTGATGATTCAGGATCAGCGCCCGATCTGACCGGCACCTTTACCAAACTGAGTGCATCTGAACGCCGCTGGGCATGGGTGGAGGTTGACCTTGAAGCAATCAGGCGTAACCTGCAGCGCTTTCGTCGTCATATCGGTCCCGACGTGCTGATTATGGCTGTAGTCAAAGCAAATGCGTACGGTCATGGTGCGGTAGAAATCGCCAAAAAAGCATTGGCTTCCGGAGCAAAACAACTCGGCGTATCCAACGTTGACGAAGGCATCACCCTCCGCCGTGCTGGCATCATGGCACCGATTCTGGTGCTATCCGAGCCTCCGCAAGAGACAATACAGGCGATTCTGCACTATCAACTGACGCCAGCGGTGCATAGCGCTGACTTTGCCCTGGCACTGGGCGAAGCTGCTGCAGCTATTGATCGTGTCGCTGACTATCACCTCAAAATAGACACCGGAATGAACCGCGTTGGCGTGCACTACGCCGACGCGCCAGACCTGTTACGCACCATCGACTTCCATCGCGGCATTCAGCTGCAGGGAGTCTTTACACACTTCGCAACGGCCGATGAAGTAGACACTTTTGAATTCAGTCGCCAATACGAACGCTTTTTGACTGCCTTAGAAGAAATGCGCTATATGGGGATAAACCCGGGCATTGTGCATGCCGCAAACACTGCTGCTACGATTCGCTACAAACAGACACACTTTCACATGGTACGCATCGGCATTGGCATGTACGGACTGCACCCCAGTCCTATCACGCGCTCGATGATCGAGCTCTACCCTGCAATGAGCGTTTATGCACGGGTGTCAATGGTCAAGCCTGTACCGATGGGTGATGGTGTCAGCTATGGTATGCGCTATCGCTCACCTGGTAATGTGTTAATCGGCACCTTGCCTTTGGGCTATGCCGACGGCATCTCACGTGAGCTCTCAGGCAAAATGCATGTTCTGCTCAATGGCGCCCGTCTACCACAGGTCGGTAGTATCTGCATGGATATGATGATGTTCGAGGCTGACCAACGCACCTCTGCCAGTCGCCAAACAATACAGCCTAAGGTCGGAGACGAAGTAGTGATCGTCGGTGCAGACGGCAATCAGCAGATCACGCTGGATGATCTTGCTGACCTGCTGGGTACAATCAACTACGACATGGCTTGCCGCTTTGGCGAGCGGCTTCAGCGAGTGTATCTGGACTGACCGCCGGACAGCCGCCAGATAAGCGTAAGATTTCCGAAGGTCAACTTAGAAAACACTAACCGATGGCAAAGAGCCTTGCAGACATAAGAGCCGAGCTTGGTGAATGCCGTCGCTGTTCGCTTTGTGACACCAGAACAACAGTGGTGTTCGGCGTTGGCAACCACGACGCTGAAGTCATGTTCATCGGCGAAGCGCCTGGCAAGCAGGAAGATCTTGGCGCTGAGCCATTCATCGGCGCAGCCGGAAAGTACCTGAACGAACTGCTGCAACTGGCAGGACTAACCAGAGAAGAAATATACATCGCCAACGTTTTGAAGTGCCGCCCACCTGAAAACCGCGACCCTCAGCCAGCAGAAATCGAGATTTGCTCCCCATTTCTGCGCGAACAGGTGCGCGCCATCGCCCCGCAAATCATTGTCACGCTGGGCAACTTTGCCACTCGTTTTATCCTGCGTACCGACCGCGGCATCACGGGGCTTCGTGGCCAGATTCAAATCACCGGACCGTTTTCGGTATTGCCGATCTTTCATCCAGCGGCTGCCATCTATGACCGCCTCAAGCAGCCACTGATGGAACAGGATTTTCGCCTACTGGGCAGGCTGATTGAGACCAGGCGATTCGAAAAGAACAATGTGGATAAAACCACGCTATGTGAAGAGCAGCCATGAACCTGACAATGATAAGTAATAATGCAGAAGAAACCCGAGCCATCGGAGCTCAGCTGGCTGGATTGTTGCGTGCAAATGACGTGCTGTTGTTAAGCGGCGACTTGGGTGCGGGCAAGACTGAGTTCACCAAAGGGGTGGCAATCGGGCTTGGCATTGCTGAGGCTGTGAATTCACCGACTTTCAATTTGTTGCTGGTGCATGAGATTCCAGGTGGCGAGCGTCCGGCGGCGGCAGCACTGGCGGTGCCGGTTGCGGCGGCGGCGCCACCCACGGAGTCCGTGGCGGCGGCACCCACCGCGGCACCTGCACCTGCACCATCCGCAGTACCTGCGCAACCTGCAACAGCACCCACCGCACCCCCTATCCTGCCCCATTCCCTCTACCACTTTGATCTGTATCGCCTTGACCAGTCGGAGCAATTGGATGACCTGGATTACTTCGGGCTGCTCGAAGACAGTGCTGTGTCGGTGGTCGAATGGGGAGACCGTTTTGCGGATGCTCTGCCAAACACCTATATATTGATTACAATATCCACAATGGGCGATGAAAGTCGGCAGCTTATACTTGAAGCTGTCGGCGCTCAGAGCGAGCAAAGACTTAAAGACTGGCAGCAATTGTTTGCCAGCAGAAACGATAATGACTGACCTACAAGCCCAAAGCAATCCGCGCCACCAGCATCAGCAGCCCAAGCTGCCCGAGCCGCGCCAGCAGTCCGAGCCGCGCGACCAGCGCCAACTGCGCAAGCCGCAGTACATCCTGGCGCTGGACACCGCGACAACGCAGGTGGCTATTGCCGTTGGTGTAAGCAATACAGACCTCTTTTCGGCAACACACTTAAGCCCCAGCGACATCAGCCTGGTTGTCAGCGCGGACTTTCAGGCTGCCAGGCAGGCAAACGTATCGTTACTGCCGGCAATTGACAGACTGCTCAGTCAACAGGGCATCGCAAAGGCTGAGCTGGCAGCGATAGTCTGCGGGCTTGGCCCAGGCTCATTCACAGGCGTACGCATCGCTCTGGCTACAGCCAAGGGACTGGCGCGCGCCCTACATCTGCCCCTCTTCGGCGTGAGCACGCTGGATGCAGTTGCCTGGCAAGCCTGGGCAAACGGCATGTCAGGCATCGTTGCCGTTGTTGGCGACGCGATGAGAAACGAGATATATCCCGCCCGCTATCATCTGGACGACAGTGGTGTTATCAGGCTTGACTACATAAGCGTCAGCAAGGTCGATGCCACACTGAAGCGCTGGCAGGACCAGCAGAACAAATTAACCCTGATCGGCGACGGTCTTTTCAAGTTCGCCGACCAGTTCGAACCAGACAGCCTTTTCACGCTGGCTGACCAAAAAAACTGGCTGCCAACAGGACACGGCTTGCTAATGGCAATGGCTGACAGCTGGGGCGAGATTCGCCACACCGGCAATGCCGGAGCGATTCTGCCGATTTATACCAGGCTCTCAGATGCCGAAGAAAACGAACGTATCCGCCTGGCTGAAGGCGGACAGATCGCACAAGGTTCGCTGCTTGATGTTCCCCTCAGCGGCGTGGTCGAGCTGCCCGAAAGCGGTATCCACTACCGTCCGATGGCTGCCCAGGACACCCCCTGGGTGGCAGCGCTTGAAGCCGAGTGCTTTAACGACAGCCCCGGTAGCGGTGAGTGCTGGGACGAAGCCGCGTTTCGCGCAGAGCTCAATGCCAGGGACCGCAGCTGGTGGGTCGCCTGGCGCGAGCAGGAGCTGGTCGGCTACACCGGTGGAATGCTGATTGACGGCGACCTGCACATCCTTGACCTGGCTGTCAGCGAGCGCCATCGCCGTGCCGGCATCGCCAGCGCCCTGCTGAGCCACCTGCTCGAAGACGCCCGCGCCCTCGGAGCCAAGACCGCTAGCCTCGAGGTCCGCGCCTCGAACCAGGCTGCAATCGCCCTTTACGCCCGCTTCGGCTTCGAAACAGAAGGGCTCCGCCCCGGCTACTATTCACCTCCAACTGACAGCGCACCACGTGAGGACGCCCTGATACTCCGCGCCAATGTCGCTATGCAAAACCAAGCCGAGAATATAAATTATGGGGATAAAACCTCCGCGATCTTATCCATAGAATCTGGTGCAGCTGGCGAGGGGTTAAACCTGAAAGGGTTTCGCGCCTATGCTAGTCCGGTGATTTTGGCAATCGAGACATCCTGCGACGAGACAGCAGCGGCTGTAATCACGGGGGACGGCAAGGTTTTGGCAAACACGGTTGCCACGCAGGTCGACTATCACGCGCGGTTCGGGGGAGTTGTGCCCGAAATCGCGTCGCGCAAGCACACCGAGGCGATTGTCGGGGTGGTTGACCAGGCAATGGAGCAGGCTGGACTCTGCGACTGGAGCGAGCTTGATGCTGTGGCAGTGACTTATACTCCCGGGTTGATTGGCGCGTTGGTGGTCGGCGTAGCCTTTGCCAAGGCGTTGGCATGGGGAGCGGATCTGCCGCTGGTTCAGGTTAACCACATGGAAGGACATGTCTACGCCAATCGGCTGTACAGGGTGGAGCAGGCGGAGTCCGCAGACACGAGTGTGGCTGGCGACGACTCCGAAAGCGCAAGCCTGCCAATCCCTGCTCTCTTCGAGATGCAGGATCAGCCATCGCCACCATTTGTTATTGCTTTGCTGTCGGGCGGGCACACGATGTTGGTGCACGTGCAGCAATGGGGGCGCTATCACGTTCTCGGACAGACACTTGACGATGCTGTTGGCGAAGCTTTTGATAAGGTTGCCAAGGCACTTGGGCTTGGCTATCCTGGCGGGCCGGTGATTTCGCGGCTGGCTGCCGAGGGAAACAGCGAGGCGATCGCCTTTCCGCGGGCATTGCTGCATACGCATGACTATAGCTTCTCGCTTTCGGGCTTAAAAACTGCGGTCATCAGCTATATTCGCAGCCAGCAGGAGGCTGGCGCAGAAATAAACCTACCGGATATCTCTGCTTCATTTCAGCAGGCGGTAATCGATGTTCAGGTAGCCAAAGCCAGGCTGGCTTGCGAGCAGACCGGTGTCAAGGCCTTCGGCCTGGGTGGTGGAGTAGCTGCCAATCAGGCTTTGCGCGAGGCATATATCAAAGAATTGACTGCTGACGGAATCACGGTATACTTTCCACCTCTGGTACTTTGCTCGGACAATGCAGCGATGATTGCTGCTACTGCGCTGGACAGATATGCCAGGGGGCTTTTTATGCCTCTTGATGGCGATGCGTCTGCGCAATCCGATCTCAGCATAGATTATTAAAGTAAAGGATTATCTTTTGGTGTCTGGCACTGAAACCACTATACCTATACCTGATAACGCTGGTAGCGATGTTCAGCAGATGCAGCATTCGCTGCGCTTTGAGAGCGTCAGCTACAGCTATTCGGGTAGTCAGGACGCAGCGCTAAAAGATGTTAGTTTTGCGATATTACCAGGCAGCTATGTTGTGCTGCTGGGAGCGAATGGCTCTGGTAAATCAACCCTGGCGCACCTTGCCAATGGCTTACAGGAACCCAGCTCAGGTAACGTTATCGCAGATGGACTTAACTCACGAGATACTGACACGCTCTGGCACCTGCGCCAGCTGGTCGGGTTGGTGTCGCAAGATCCAGACGAGCAGATCGTCAGCTCCACAGTTATCGATGAAGTAGCTTTCGGTCCGGAGAACCTGGGGGTCGATCCGCCAGAGATCGCCCGTCTGGTAGAGCAGAGTCTGGCAGCCGTAGGTTTGAGCCACCTGGCTGACCGCGATCCCAATACGCTTTCCGGCGGCCAAAAGCAGCGTCTGGTGCTGGCTGGGATTCTTGCTATGCAACCGCGCTATCTGGTACTGGATGAACCGACTTCGATGCTTGATAAAGAGTCGGTGCAAGAATTCATCGCCATCATCGAAAAGCTTCGCCAGGAAGGCCATGGCATTCTGCATATCACTCACGATCTCGACCTGGCAGCAAGTGCCGATGAGGCGGTTGTTTTGAGCAACAGTCAGCTGGTCTACCACGGTAGTCCGCAGGCTTTGCTGGCTGACCAGGAGAGCCTTTTTGCCTGGAAGCTGGATGTGCCGATAGACGAAACGCTGATTGGCGAGTCGGAGCAGACTGTATACGATGTTAACGATGTTGTGGCTCAGCCGACCGAGCAAGAAGGCGCCAGTAACAACACCAAAAGGCAGAAACTTGAGCTTAGCAACGTGCACTTCAGTTACGCCAGCTACAACGAGGCTCCATTAAGTGTGCTCGCAGGTCTTGACCTTGCCTTGACTCCCGGAAGCTACACCCTGATCAGTGGAGCCAGTGGAGCCGGCAAGTCAACCTTGCTTCGCCTTGCAACCGGGCTGCTGCAACCCGAGCAGGGAACAGTCGGCTTCGTGGCTTCGGAAGGCGGTGAAGGTAGTGGCAACAGCAATAGCGGTAACAGCCAAATCGCCAGCCAGTCTCACCAGGTAAAACCTACTCCGGTCAGACCGGGGCAGGTTGGCCTGGTGTTCCAACACCCTGAGGATCAATTGTTCGCCTCGACAGTCGCTGAGGATATCGCTTTCGGTCCCAGAAACCTCGGTCTTATCCCCAAGATTAAGAGTGGCAGGCAAAATAAAAAGGCGAATGCGTCCGATGAGCAGGCACAATTGCTCGAAAACGAGTTGGTGGCGTGGGCTTTGGGGTCCGTTGGGCTTGATGCCGAGGCCTTTGCTATGCGGTCTCCATTTATGCTTTCAGGTGGAGAAATGCGCCGTGTTGCGCTGGCGGGGGTGCTGGCTATGCAGCCGGATGTGCTGATCATGGACGAACCCA
>WQXZ01000055.1 GCA_009781525.1 Coriobacteriia bacterium
ATGCTCAACTGCACATTTTTGGTCAGTGTGGCCATTGGACGCAAATCGAGCACACCGCCCGTTTCGTGCAATTAGTGGACAATTTCTTGGCCGAGTAGCAAAAATATGGGAATAAGACCATGGCTAATATCAATAGAGAAACGATTAATAAAATCGCCGATCGCCTACTCCGGGCACGAGAGCTCAGGCAACCGATTGAGCCGATTAGCATAGATATCGAAGACATAGACCTGGATGATGCCTATGCTATCCAACTGTATGGCATCGCAAAAGATCTTGAAGCTGGCGCAAAAGTAACCGGAAAGAAGATAGGCCTTACATCAGAAGCCATGCAGACAATGCTCGGAGTCGGTGAGCCTGACTATGGACACTTACTGGACAGTATGGAGGTCGAAGACGGTACGATAGAAGCTGACTCCATGTTGTTGCCCAGAGTCGAAGCAGAGATTGCATTTGTTTTGAAGCAGAGCCTAACCGGTCCTAACGTTACCGTTGATGATGTGATTTCAGCAACTGACTATGTGGTTGCCGCCCTGGAGATTGTAGACAGTCGAGTGAGAGATTGGCAGATAAAGCTAATCGATACGGTTGCAGACAACGCTTCATCTGGGCGCTACATTCTCGGCGAGATTCGCAAAGCACCTGAGAGTATCGACTTGATCAGCGAAGAGATGTCGCTTTCGAAAAATGAAGTCTTGGTGAATTCCGGTTCTGGTAGTGCAGTTTTAGGTAACCCAGCCTACTGCGTGGCATGGCTTGCTAACCGGTTGCATGATTACGGAGTAACCTTAAATGCAGGAGAAGTAGTACTGTCAGGTGCTCTCTCTGCTGCAATCGATGCTATTGCAGGAGACACTTTTCGAGCAACCTTCAGTAACCTGGGTAGTGTTTCAGTAAGTTTTAAATAATCCGATACTGACTGATGACCATGCGGTTAGACCCAATGGTTAGCCATATGGCAAGGAGACAATATGAGTAAAGTGAAAGTTGCCATCATCGGACCAGGTAACATTGGCAGTGATCTGATGTTTAAGATCTTCAGAAGTGAAAATCTGGAGATGGCGCTGATGGCTGGCATTAGAGAGTCAGATAACATCATCAGGGTGCGCGAGATGGGCGTACCTGTAACGATTGACGGTGTCCATGGAGTGCTAGCCCATGGCGATATCCGGATAGTTTTTGATGCCACCAGTGCTGCTTCGCACTTAGATCATGCACCTTTGTTGAAAGAAGCTGGTATCGTAGCGTTTGATTTGACGCCAGCAGCTGTTGGACCTTACCTGATTCCAGCAGTCAATATGATTGACCTAAAGCATGAAATGAATGTGAACATGGTTACATGCGGTGGCCAAGCTACGATTCCGATCGTCTATGCGGTCACCAGGGTAGCTGGTGGTAAGTATGCTGAAATAGTTGCCTGCATCTCATCTTATAGTGCAGGTCCTGGTACACGAGCGAACATCGATGAGTTCACCGAAACCACTGCGAAGGCAATCGTCGATGTCGGCGGAGCCGATCGAGGCAAGGCTATTATTATTTTAAATCCGGCAGACCCACCATTGATCATGACCAATACAATCTATGTCCAGATCAAAGACACATCAGTCGGCTTGGATGCAATCACTGCATCGGTCAATGAAATGGTTGCCGACCTACAATCCTACGTTCCTGGCTTTCAGCTGCGAGTACCACCGATGCTTGAAGGTGACAAGGTTACTGTCAGCGTTCAGGTTGAGGGAGCAGGCGATTATCTGCCTACTTATTCTGGCAACCTTGATATCATCAATGCTGCTGCCATTTCAGCAGCGGAGATCATCGCTGCTGACATTTTGCGCGAGGAGTAAACAATGAAGAGAATACATGTCGTAGATACAACGCTGCGTGATGGCAGCCATGCGGTCAGCCACAGCTATTCAATCGATCAGGTCAAAGCAGTGGCTGCAGGCCTTGACGCATGCAATCTAGAGTTTATCGAACTCTCCCATGGTGATGGTATCTCTGGGTCAAGCTATAACTATGGCTTTTCTGAAGTAGAAGAACTTGACCTGCTTGAGGCAGCAAATAGCGTCATCCACAACGCAAAATTAACCGTCCTTCTGATTCCGGGTATCGGTACTGTCGAGGATCTGAAAGCCGCTCAGGCCAGAGGAGCAACCGCAGTGCGGGTGGCAACCCATGTCACCGAAGCTGATATCAGCCAACAGCATATCGTTGCTGCAAAAGAAATGGGAATGTTCACTGTTGGTTTTTTGATGATGGTTCACATGTCTGAGCCTGAAAGAATAGTGGAACAAGCCAAGTTAATGGAAAGCTATGGTGCGGATTATCTAAATATTGCCGACTCAGCTGGCTTCATGATGCCTGATGATGTGAAAAGGCGAATCGAAGCTCTGGTCGATGCGCTTGAGATTCCGATAGGTTTTCATGCTCATAACAATCTTGGCATGGCTATTGCAAACTCGCTGGCTGCGGTTCAGTCTGGCGCTACCTATATCGATGCAACCTTGAGAGGACTTGGTGCTGGTGCTGGCAATACACAGCTGGAGGTCTTCCAAGGAGTGGTTCAGCGCGCGGGATTTGATACCGGTTTGGACTTCTATGGGTTGATGGATCTGGCTGAGAACGTACTTGAACCAATGATGCATCGTTCCCAGACAATCGGAACCGGATCGACCATGCTTGGATATGCCGGCGTGTATTCAAGTTTTCTGCTTCATGTTTTCAATGCAGGAATCAAATTCGGAATCGATCCGCGAGATATTTTGGTTGAACTTGGTCATCGCAACATGGTAGGCGGACAGGAAGATATGATTATCGATGTTGCTTATCAACTGACGCAGAAAAAAAGCGCTGAAAGGTATTAAGTGCGACAATCACTGGGCATGAGGTTTTTTAAGAACTCCATGCCCAGTCGGACTGTCTTTATAGTTAAATTGCAAAGACTACTCCACCACGCATTCCATACGTAGAGCAAATTCCCCCTGTCGGCGTTATATATGAATCTCTGAAGGGAATAGCCGCCATCATCAGAGCCTGGGTTTCCAAAGCTTTTTCATATGCGAAAACATGAGCGATAGCCAGCACTCGGTCAGAGAAGTCATCAATTCTCAATTTGAGAAGTTTGATCATTTGCTGGACAGCTTTTTCGTAGCTGCGGGTTTTATTGACAACCAACATCTCACCGTCTACTCCCTCGCAGAGAGGTTTGATTTTAAGAAATTCAGCCATCGTAGCTACAGTACGACTCATTCTGCCGGTCTTTACTGCAGTGTCAAAACTATCCAAGATAAAGAACGTACTCATATCAGAGATGAATTTCTCCACATTTTTTATGATTTCAATGTCAGGTAAACCTGCTCGGGCAAGCTCAGCGATTTTTATAGCGATCTGAGCTTCACCGACTGAAGAAGACAGGCTGTCAAAGACATGAATCAGAGATCCTTTGACTTGGTCAGCGCGAATTTTTGCAGCAAGAAAAGCGCTCTCGAAAGAAGCCGAAACCTTAGATGATAGAGTTATAGCAAAGACGCTACCATTATGCTGGTAAGCATCTAAAAAGCGCTGCGGTGCAGGTGCGGCAGTTGTTGGACCATTTGGCGACATCTCTGTATGATCGAGGTATGCTGCCAGATCAAGATTCTTGTCATCAATATAGTCAATACCATCAACGGTCAGCGTCAATGGTACAATTTCAAGCTCGATTTCGGGGAACCTCTCACGAAAGTCCAACGGCAGGTCGCAACCACTGTCGACAACGATCTTTGTCATTTTGACTCCTCAAATATACTTTGTGCTGACTACTACTGATGATTTTTACTGATAATAACAGTTTTACTTACATGAGTCTTGCATACTATCAACAGAGTATTGTGTTTTGTATCAGAGGGAATAGTCAGAATACCTGACAGAATCATCTATAGAAATTTGTAGCAGACTTGCACACAACTGACCATGAGCTCCATCTGCACGCCCGTGTCATAAAAATCCAATGCTAGAATAACCGCACAGGCCACTTGAAGAACTATGGGTTCTGACGGTGTTAAAAGGGAATCAGGTGTAAGTCCTGAACAGTCCTGCTGCCGTAATGAAGGAGTCTTTTCAAAAGCCACTGGCAACCACTGGAGCTAATCTGGGAAGGTTTGAAAAGGTAGCGATATCAAAGTCGGAAGACCTGCCTGCAAATATGAGCCAGACTGGCTCGCTTACAAAGCCTCACAGGTATGAGGGATTTGTATGTGGTAGCGACTTCTTACATTGACGCTGTCGTATTCAAAGCTCTTATCAAGTGATAAGGGCTTTTTTGCGAGCCACCGACAGGAATCGGAGAGGGCTTTGCACTGGGCAGTTGCAAGAGCAATCGTTTTGTTAGTAGCTTTGATACTTGATCTGATTATCGGTGATCCTGAGAACCGCTTTCATCCCATCAGAATAATTGGTAATATCATCAGCCTGGGCATCAAGCTATATCGAAGAACCATGCTGCGCAGTAGCGTCGGACAGTTTTTGTTAGGTACTGTTCTTACTATTTCGGTTATCACACTCTTTTTCACCTTATCCTACCTTCTGATAAAAGCTGCCTACGCGCTTAATGCCTTTGCTGGGATAGCTCTTGAGTCCGTAACCTGTTATTTCATGATTGCCTGCAAGTGCTTGAAAGTCGAGAGTATGAAGGTTTGCAGGTCTTTGGTGTCGGGTGAGATCGTGCAAGCAAGGCACGATCTGTCGATGATTGTCGGCCGCGATACTGCAAGCCTGGGTGAAGAAGATATTGTCAAGGCTACCGTAGAGACAGTTGCGGAGAATTTCTCTGATGGGGTAATAGCGCCATTGTTCTATATCTGTCTAGGTGGAGCATCGCTTGGGGTGGCATATAAAACTATCAACACTCTGGACTCGATGATCGGATACAAGACCGATGAATTTCTATTCTTCGGCAGGTTCGCGGCCAGACTTGACGACTTAGCCAATTATCTACCTGCAAGAATATCTGCTTTGATGCTGATTCTTGCCAGTACCCTGACTGGAGCTGACTTCAAACAGGCTGCAAAGGTTTTTGTCCGTGACAGGCGAAACCATGCCAGTCCGAATTCTGCTCAAAGTATGTCTGCCTGTGCTGGAGCACTTGGCTTACAGCTGGGAGGGGATACCAGCTACCATGGTCAACTGGTTCATAAGCCCACAATAGGAGAGCAGATATACGCGCTTGAGCCGATTCAGATCATCAAGGCAAACCGATTGATGTATTCCGCGACGTTCTGTGCAGCACTACTGATGATGCTCTGCATCGTTTCAAGCTGGTTATGGGCGGTCTTTCATGTATGAGTATAAACATGGCGGTAACGCTGCATTTGAACCTGGCAATGAAAATGTGATCGATCTTTCAGCCAACATTAACCCGCTGGGAATTCCGGAAGGTGTCTCCGAAGCTATTCAAAGTGCCAGCGAGCAGCTTAACCAGTACCCAGACAGTTACTCAAGCTGCCTACGAGCTAGAATCGGAGAATATGAGCAGGTAGACCTCGACTGGGTAATATGTGCAAATGGCGCATCGGACATCATATTCCGGTTACCGCGGGCGCTTGCTGCTCAAAAAACCATGGTCACAGCTCCATCTTTTTCTGATTACCAGCGTGCTGCAGAGTCTTTCGGTTCAGAGCTTTCGTACTTTAAACTGAGCGAGACCGACGAATTTATAATTACGCATGACCTGATTGACCACATCGTTCTGCACAAGCCTGACCTGCTATTCATATGCAACCCGAATAATCCGACTGGACAGATCACGTCGAGTGATTTGATTGCTGAGATACTCGAAGCCTGCCTTGACCTGGAGTGTACTGTTGCAATAGACGAGTGCTTCCTTGATTTTGTTTTGAAGTGTGACCGCTACTCGGCAAAACGATTCTTATCCAGGTATCACAATCTGATTATTCTTAAAGCATTCACCAAGACATTTGCCATGCCTGGCATTAGGCTTGGTTATGCGCTGACAGCCAACGATGGGCTCAGGCAGAAGCTCTATTACCACGGTCCTGATTGGGCGGTATCAAACCTGGCACAAGCAGCTGGTATTGCTGCTTTAGATAACTGGCAAGATTATCTAAACCGCTCGATTGACTACATTGCCGGAGGTCGAGCAGCCTTAACCAGCGGACTGCAATCCCTCGGATTCAAGGTTTTTCGCTCATACGCAAACTATGTTTTTATCCACAATCCCTTCTGCTTTGACTTGAAAAATGAGCTTGACAGCTATGGCATTCGCATACGCTCTTGCGCTGATTATCCAGGCTTGGACACTAACTACTATCGCATTGCTGTTTCGACCCATGAACACACAGCAGAGTTGCTGCAACTGATAGGGCTCATATGCATGCGTTTTTCAGGAGTGACACCATGACAGAATTGCGGCGCGGTTTAACAACTGGTCTCTGTGCGGCAGCCGCTGCCTATGCTGCGACGTATTGCCTGTTATCGCAAAATACTGTCCATCAGGTCAGTCTGCCGACAAGCTTTGGTGAGCTGGTTACTCTGCCAATCGCAGAGACTGTGGCCTTGCCCGAGCAGGTTCGCTCAGGCGTCATCAAGGATGCAGGGGACGACCCCGATGTAACCCACGGTGCCACTGTTTATGCGACTGTCAGCAAAACCGAGCAGGCAGAAATCGATGTCGATGGTGGAGAAGGAATCGGGCGAGTCAGCAAGCCTGGCCTGAAGGTAGCGGTTGGTAAAGCCGCCATTAATCCAGTGCCGCTCGCGATGATCACATCAGCAATCGAGCTGGCGTGCGATGAGCTCTCATATCAGGGGGGCATCAAAGCCGTTATATCAATACCAGGTGGAGAAGAACTCGCGAAAAAAACCATGAATGCCCGCCTTGGAGTGATCGGCGGTCTTTCGATTCTTGGCACTACAGGCATCGTTTCGCCTATGAGCAATCAAGCTCTGATAGATACGATCAAAACAGAAATCGATGTATTGCACGCCAGTGGCAGCAATCCCATTCTGATGATGCCTGGTAATTATGGGCGTAGTTTTGCTCGTGACGTTCTGGGTCTGAACATAGATCAGTCGGTTCGATTTGCCAACTTTGTCGGAGAAGCTCTTGACCACATAGTTGCCAGTCAGATCAAGTCTGTGATGTTGGTCGGCCATGCCGGAAAGCTGGTAAAGCTTGCCGGCGGCATCATGAATACTCACTCCAGTACTGCTGACTGCCGGATGGAGATTATTACTGCCCACGCAGCAATGGCCGGAGCATCTGCAGAAATCGCCTCGGCTTTGATGAGCTGTACGACGACTGAGGCTGCTATTGAGATCCTCTTTGAAGCTGGCATCAGCCAGACGGTCTGGCAGACAATCGGTCAGAGAATCGCCTTTTACCTGGAGCAAAGAACCCGAGAGCTTGTTGATATCGACTTCATCGTTTTCACTGATGAAGCCGGAGTATTGATTCAAGGCAAGGTTTTAAGAAATGACAAGGCACGAGAGACAGAGGAAGCACGATGATCGGTAAGCTTTATGGAATCGCAACTGGACCAGGCGACCCTGAACTCCTAACGATAAAAGCAATCAAAGCACTGGGGCGTGCAGACGTTATAGCAATTCCAGCGCATTCAGGCGAAGATCGAACGGCCTTGGCTATCGTTCAGCAGTATGTCCAAGATAAAGAGGTGCTCGAATGCTTTTTTGCAATGTCTCGAAACGTCGATGAGCGTGTTGCTGCACGAAAAGCAGCAGCTCAGAGCATCGTTCGTTACTTGGACGCAGGTAAAACAGTCGGCTTTATCACTCTTGGTGATTCGACTACCTACTCAACCTATATGTATGTGCACGAGATCGTAACTGAGCTGGGTTATCCGGCAGAAATTATTCCTGGGGTTACCTCTTTCGCAGCTGCTGCAGCAGCATTGGGAATTGCTTTGTGTATCGGTGACGAGTCACTGACTGTTATTCCTGCCAGGCACAGTCAGGATATTTCTGAGTTACTTGATATCCCTGGCAACAAGGTAATCATGAAGTCGTCAGCCAATCTTGTCAGCGTACTTGAAGAGCTGAAGCGGCGCGGGCAGAACAACAATACCTATGTTGTCAGTAGAGCAAGCATGGCAGATCAAAGGTTGTTCAGGTCGATTGACAATTTTCTTGAAGACCCTGAGACAGGCTATTTCACCATCGCAATCGTTAAGGAAGGATAGGGATGATTTACTTTGTCGGTGCAGGCCCTGGTGCGAAAGACCTGATTACTGTTCGAGGAATGAAACTGATCAGCCAGGCAGATTGCATTATCTATGCAGGGTCGCTGGTCAATTCGGAACTACTCGAATATGCCAAGCCAGACTGTTCAGTCTATGACAGTGCCGGGATGACCCTTGAAGAGGTTATAGATGTGATGGTTTCGGCTGAAAAACAAGCACTCGTCACTATTCGCCTTCATACCGGTGATCCAAGCCTTTATGGTGCGATCCAGGAGCAGATAGATATCTTAAAAGAGCATGAGCTTGATTTTCAGGTGGTTCCTGGGGTCAGTGCTTTTTCAGCTGCTGCTGCTGCACTTTCTGTTGAATACACATTACCGGGAGTTAGCCAGTCACTGATTATCAGCCGAACTGCTGGTCGCACTGCTGTTCCGGAGAAAGAAGCTATTCAGTCGCTCTCAACCCATCAGACTTCGATGGCGTTGTTTTTGTCTGCTGGCTTACTGGACAAGCTATCAGCTGAGCTGATCGAGGGTGGTTATGCTCCCGAAACTGCGGCTGCTATTGTCTACAAAGCCAGTTGGCCAGATGAGTTGGTTGTCAGAACAACTGTTGCTGATCTGGTGCAGGCTGGCGAAGAGAACAATATCGGCAGCACAGCGATGGTTTTGGTTGGAGACTTCCTTGATAGTGCATACGAGCGCTCGCAACTTTACCACCCAAGCTTCAGTCATGGTTTTCGAAAGGCTACTGAGACCGGTAAATGACCGACAGCTACCACATACTTACTTTCTCTGATAGTGGTGAAAAGCTTGGCAGCCGCCTGATTGAGCTACTGCATCAAGACAATGACCGATGCAGGGTCTCAGTACATCGGGTGAGCAATCTGAGAGAAACAGTAGAGCCCCTGTTCGCAGCTAAGCAGAATCTGGTTTTTATCGGAGCCTGTGGAATCGCGGTTCGAGCAATTGCGCCGCTGCTTAAGAGTAAGGTCACAGATCCAGCAGTGATCGTGATTGACGAGCAGGCTCAACACGTTATTCCAATACTGTCCGGCCACATCGGGGGAGCTAACAGACGAGCCCACTACATAGCCAGGCTGCTTGGGTCTACACCGGTTATTACAACTGCAACCGACGTTAACAAGGTTTTCTCGTTCGACAGCTTTGCATCTGAAGTCGGCTATCGAGTAACTAATGCTCACGTTATCAAAGACATAGCTTCTGCAATGTTGCGAGGTGAAGAAGTAGGCTTGCACTCTGATTTTCCGATTGATGACGTGCTTCCTGACCAGGTGGTTTTACGAGACCAAGGTGCTCTGGGTGTCTCAATCAGCCTTGACTCAAAAATGCGTCCATTTACACAGACTCTTCAGCTGACACCGCAGTGCTTCTATGTTGGAATCGGTGCCAGAAAGGGTGCCGACAGAAATCTGCTATCCAAGTTCTTTTATCAGACTTTGGCTGAACTCGAGATTCCACTGGATGCGATTGCCTGCCTTGCGTCTATCGATATTAAGCAACACGAACCAGCCATAGTAGATTTGGCAAATCGGCTCAGCGTGAACATCGAAATCTATAGCGCCACCGAGCTAAACACAGTTGCCAACCACGTTTCGAACTCTGAATTTGTATCTGGTATCACAGGCACTGGAAATG
>WQXZ01000056.1 GCA_009781525.1 Coriobacteriia bacterium
ATCTACGACTATTTCACAACCGGGCGCGGCTCATTGCAGGTCAGGGCTAGAGCCAGGATCGAGAAAACCTCCACAGGACGCGACAGAATCATCTTCGACGAACTGCCCTACTCAGTAAATAAAGCAAAACTTGAGGAGAAGATCGATGAGCTTCGACGTGATAAGAAGTTACCAGATGTAGTCCTAGTTCGCGATGAAAGTGACCGGAAGGGCATGCGTCTGATGGTAGAGCTTCGTCAGGGAGCGATTCCTCAGGTTACATTAAACCAGATATACAAGCATACTCAGGCACAGAATAACTTCGGTGTGATTATGCTGGCTCTGGTTGACGGCGTGCCACGCACATTAAATATCAGGGACGCTCTTAATTACTACATTGCTCACCAGGAAGAGATCATTGTCAGACGTACTCGCTATGACTTGAGAAGAGCTGAAGAAAGAGCCCATATATTAGAGGGAATGATCATCGCTTTAGATAACATCGACGAAGTCATTGCGATTATCAGAGCAGCCCAAGACGATAGCGAAGCAAAATTTGCCCTAATGGAGCGCTTTGGCCTGACTGAACCGCAAACTGAAGCGATCCTTGAAATGCGCCTCCGCCGACTGACTGGGCTTGAAAGAGAAAAACTAGAGGCAGAGCTCGATGATCTATTAGATAAGATCAGTTGGTACCGCCAGATACTTGGCGACAATAATATCGTCCATCAGGTTATCAGAGAAGAGCTTGAAGAGATTAAGCAAAGATATGCAACCCCCAGGCGAACCGAACTGGCAGATGACACCAGAGACCTTGGCGTCGAGGATCTGATTGCAGAAGAAGACATGGTTGTCACTATCACCCGCAGTGGCTATGTCAAGCGTCTACCGGTTGCCACCTATCGCCAGCAGCGACGAGGAGGCAAGGGATTACAGGGTGTCAACCTGAAGGATAACGACTTTGTCGAACACCTTTTCATTGCCAGCACACACGACTATATGCTGTTTTTCTCCTCAAAAGGAAAAGTCTATCGCCTAAAGGTACACGAACTGCCAGTGGGAAGCAGAACGGCAAGAGGGAGCGCAGTTGTTAACCTGCTTCCGTTTGAAGCAGGCGAGAAAATCGCAGCAGTAATAGCTACCAAGGATTTTCCAGAAGACGAATACCTGCTCTTTGCAACAGAAGGTGGCATGGTCAAGAAGACCGCAATGAGCTCATATATCAACACCCGTTCAAACGGGTTGATAGCTATCAACCTACGTGATGACGACGCGCTGATTGCAGTGCGGCGGGTAAAGTCAGGCGAGAAGGTCGTGATGGTATCTTCGGCTGGTAAAGCGATCAGGTTCGATGAGAGCGAGGTGCGCCCGATGGGGCGTGACACCAGCGGTGTGATAGGGATGAAGCCTGGCAATGATGCACTTGTTCTGGGAATGGAGATCGCAGTTCCGGGCAGCTCACTTTTCGTGATCACTGAGAACGGCTATGGTAAGCGCACACCGATCGAAGACTATACACTGCATCATCGAGGTGGCCAGGGTGTTGCAACAATTGCCATGACCGAGAAAAAAGGTCGACTGGCAGGGATGAAGGTGGTTTTATCCGGACATGAATTAATGATTGTCTCAGAAGAAGGAATCGTGATTCGGATCAGAGCTGCTGATGTGTCTGAGCAAGGTCGGGCAACTCAGGGTGTGAAAGTGATGAACGTCGGAGACACGGACAGGGTTTGCGCTGTTGCTCGTGTGGTCGGGACAAGGCAGCGGGCTACGACTGGTGAGATCGAGGCAGCCGAAGGCGATGAAGAGATTGAAGAAGATGGCAGCATCATCGCTGGGACTGTTATCGAAACCGATGACTTTATTGAGAGCGATGACGATAAACCAGGTGGCTCACCTGGAGAGCAGTTGAGTTTTGACGACGAGTAGTAAGAGTGAGGATATCGCTAGAAGTATGCATCGAATAAATCCAAGTATTATTGACCGCAAAGCAGAGGAGGGGTTCTCTGCTTTGTTTGTTGACCTTGATGGTACGGTACTGAATACCAAACAACAGATCCTGGCTTCGTTTCACTATGCCTGCGACCAGGTTTTAGGCTACAGGATTGAAGACCAGAAGTTGGTGGACCTGATAGGGATCCCTTTGCTTGAGCAGATGAGAATCCTGGTTGCCGAAGAGCATGTCGACGCCATGGTTGCTGCCTATCGTGAGTACCAAACCGAACCTGATATCTATACTGAACATTATGAAGGTGTGCATGAGGCCTTGACGGCTTTGGCAGGAGTTGGCTGGCCGATGGCAGTCGTTACATCCAGCCGTTATGATCGAGCCTATCAGGGGCTGGCAAGTTTTAACCTTGATAGATTCTTCGAGACAATAGTTGCCTATGAGAATAGTGAAAGGCATAAACCACACCCAGACCCGCTTCTAAAAGCTGCCGAATTGCTTGAGGTAGACGTTACGAGAGCTATCTATGTGGGAGACAGTCCCTTTGATATGCAGGCAGCAAAAGCCATCGGTATGCTGGCTGTTGGTGCAAGCTGGGGCTTTTTCGGTGCAGAGCGCCTGCAAGAGGCTGGAGCAGACCTACTGGTCGATCGATTCAGCGAGCTGCCAGAAGGGCTGGCATTTGCCAGATATCAACCTTAGCGGTATTACTTATTGACAAGCTTGTCAGGACAGGAAGTCTTCAGGGTTGACGGTATCCAGGAAGGCTCGGAACTCTTCGATGTCTTCTTCGTCAACTGGCGAGTAGTTACCTCCGGGACTCACAGGGTGCGAGGCGCTTTCCATAACCTGGTCGTCTACGAAAAGAGGGGTCATGGTTCGTATCGCCAGTGCAATCGAGTCAGAGGGGCGGGCGTCAAGCTCGATAGTCTTTTCTCCCTGAGTGAGAAAAACTGTTGCATAAAACGTTGAGCCGTCTACCCGGTTGATCAAAACGGATTCGATATCACCATCCAGGGCTTCAATCGTAGACGCAAGTAGGTCGTGGGTCATCGGTCTCGAGTTCTGTACCCCTTCTAATGCGACACCAATCGAAGCAGCCTCACTGGGGCCGATCCATATCGGCAACACACGTCTGCCGTTACCCGGTTGTTCATCAACGGGGCGCAAAATGATTACGGAGGGAGAAGGTGGGATGCCTACCATCAGAGTATCAATACGTACTGGAATCATGAAGCCAGTATACAACAAGCCAGTTGCAGCTTGTGCTACTATAGCCAAGTCTAGCGGGTGTCGCCAAGTGGTAAGGCTCAAGCTTCCCAAGCTTGTATTCGCGGGTTCGAATCCCGTCACCCGCTCCAGCAGCAGTCTCGCAAAGAAGAGTCACCCAAACGGTGCCCTTAGGGTCGATTGCCATCAGTACTGCCTCTCCGTCAGCTACCACTTCCTCTCCAGCAACCTCCGCATATCGATACTAGCAAAAAAATATTGATCTCCACTTGCACTCTTAGGGTGAATGAGATATCATACAGATATTCAAATAATAGGAGGTGCTAGAAATGAACAGAATCAATGTTGAAGAAAGGGAGCTGCGTCCAGCCAGTGGGTTTTTGATGCTGTTCCTGCTCTTTGCTCTGATGATCGGCTTTATCATGTTGCCGATAGTCGGAGCGACGGTGGTTATGAAAAATCCGGAGATAATCCCTGAGAAAGTAGACGACCTGGTAGTAATACTGGTATTCATATGTATACCAGGCTGCATTATCAGTGCCGTTATGATGGCAGGCTTAAAAATCGTGCACCCTGTCGAAGCGCGTATCTTCACGCTTTTCGGAAAGTACTACGGTACCATCAAGAAACCTGGGTTTTTCTATATCAACCCATTTGCTGCCTCCATCGTTGTTCCGGCAGATGGTAAGCCCAGAAACTCCAAGGGGGCTGCTGTCCAGGTAATCACAAGAGAGTATGAGACTACAGTCACTTCCAGCAGGTCTGCGATATCGCTGAAGACCCAAACACTAGACAATGGCGTGCAAAAGGTCAACGACGTGCTAGGCAACCCGGTTATTATCGGCGCAGTCGTCGTCTGGCGAGTCGGCAACCCGACTACAGCAGTCTTTTCTGTAGAGAACTATCGTGAGTTTCTTAGCGTGCAAACAGACTCTACTATTCGTAACACAACGAGACTTTATCCATATGATGTTTTTGATGAAGACGATCTGGAAGAAAGCGTCCAGGAAAAGACTTTACGCGGCAGTGCGCTTGAGATCGCACAGACCATGAAGGAAGAGTTGGAGAAGCGAGTGTTTGAGGCTGGCCTGATCGTTGAAGAGGTACGCATCACGCACCTTGCGTATGCCGAAGAAATCGCGGCTGCAATGTTGCAGCGCCAGCAAGCAGTTGCTATTATCGCAGCTCGAAAGAAGATCGTTGACGGCGCGGTTGGCATGGTAAAGATGGCTATCGACAAACTGAACGAGGACGACATTGTTATTCTTGATGAGGATCGCAAAGCCTCGATGGTTTCGAACCTGCTAGTGGTGCTTTGTGGCAATCGAGATGCGCAACCGATTGTCAACAGCGGATCGATCTATTAGTATCTGGCAGACAGAGTACTGACAGGCAGAGAAAAGGGTTTTAACCATGGATGTCGACAATCGTGAAGAACGCTTGAGAAGTCGCTTAGAGAAGATCAAAGAGCTGGAAGACGAAATCACCCGGCGCGAGAATATTGTAAAAGAGAAGGACAGGGTTAAAAAGCAGGTGCTGCTGCGGTTGTCTCCAGCTTTGTGGGCAGAGATCGCTCAATGGGCCGAAGATGAATACAGGTCAATAAACAGTCAGATTGAGTTCATTTTGAACGATGCAGTTAAGAGCCGAAAGAACCGTAGCTGATTAAAGCAAATAATTAATATGGATAAGGTCTGTCATGTTTCAATGTGGCAGGCCTTATCTGGTAAAGCTAAACAAACAGGTTCTCATTTTGGTTTATTCTATTAACCATGTAATCGGCGTCTGAGTGCCTGACTGCCTCTGAAGCGGCAGGTACTTCAAGAAAATCTGGAGGTTATAGTGAGAGTTGTCTATGAGGGCAAAACCAAGACGGTTCTACGTGATGAGGCTACCGGCGATACTTATCTGAGGTTCAAAGATTCGGCAACTGGTGAAGATGGCAACTTTGATCCAGGATCGAACTTTGTCGGCGGTAGTGTTGATGGAAAGGGAAAAACAGGCCTTCAGATCTCGCAGTATTTCTTTGAGTTGTTGGCAGAGCATGATATTCCCACTCACTATCTTGGGGCTGATATTGAGAGTTGCCTGATGAAGGTGCGGCAGGTCGACGTTCCCAGACTAGAGTTCATTCTGCGTTACTTCACTGCTGGCAGCTTTAGCCGTCGCTTCTCTATTCCGAACGGCATTGCCTTTGACCCTCCATACACCGAGGTCACCTTAAAAGACGATGAGCAGGGAGACCCGCTGGTAACCGAGCGTGTCTGCCTGATGATGGGGTTATTGCAGGAAGGTGAGTACGACAAGACGCTTCAACTGTTAATTCGCATCGGTGAAGTGCTGAGGCATGAGCTGGCAGAAATGGGCTTGAGACTGATCGACTTCAAAATCGAAATCGGCTTTGACTCGGATCGAAACATCTATCTGGCAGATGAGATCACCCCAGATATCTGGCGGGTACAAGACGAAGACGGCAACATTCCAAATCAGATCGACTGCGCAAACATATTACTGCAGAGAATTGCGGCCAAATTGGCCGAGTAAACCGAGTGAGTTGATGCCAGGCGTTGGCCAAACATATATGAGGCTCTCACCAGAGCTCCAAGAGCGGATTCGTCTTGATCAAAGCCAGGGTAGACAGTCTGCCTGGCGAGCAATCGACGACGAGGCAATTCGTCGAAACCCAGCTCGCGACCAGGCAAATCTTCACAGACCAGCCTATGTCAGAGATGTGGAGAAAATCCTTCACTCCGCTTACTACAATCGCTATTCAGACAAAACCCAGGTTTTCTCGCTATATAAAAATGATGATTTAACTCGTCGCGCCCTTCACGTTCAGCTGGTAAGTCGTGCGGCTCGAACGATTGGCAGGGCACTGGGGTTGAACCTTGACCTGATTGAGGCAATCGCGCTTGGGCATGACATGGGACATACTCCCTTCGGTCACGCTGGTGAGCGCTACCTGGACGAGGTCTACCACAAACACACCGGACGCTATTTCAGGCACAACGTGCATAGCGCGCGAGTATTAGACAATGTATTCGGTTACAACCTTAGCCTGCAAACTCTAAATGGCATTCTTTGTCATAACGGGGAGTTTGGTTTACAGAGCTACGAGCCTTCAGAGTTGGGTGATTTTTCTAGCTTTGATGCAACGACCGAGCAGTGCTGTATCGAAGAAAGAGCCGGAGACCACCTGGTAGCAGCAACATTAGAGGGCTGTCTGGTGCGGATCTGTGACATGATTGCCTATGTTGGCAAGGATCGCCAGGATGCAGCACGTATTACTGATTCTGACATGCTTCCGGTCTATTCAGAGCGCACTGTCGGAGCCAGCAATGCACTGATAATCAATAATCTTACCGTCGACATCATCGAGCAGAGCTATGGCACCAATCGCATTCAGCTGTCAGAGCAGGGATGGTTAGAGCTGGAGGATATCAAGCTTGAGAACTACAAGCTACTATATGACAACCCCGCCATCAACAGCTTTAATCAAGAACGCATCAAGCCGATGTTTGAGCGCCTGTATGAACAACTACTTGATGACATCACCAGAAAAGACGAGGGCAGCATTATCTGGCGACATCATGTCAGGTTTGTTAACCGATTACGCAACCTGAACGCTCTTGGTGACTACTTAAGCGAAACCGAAGACAATCAGGTTGTGGTTGACTTTATTGCCAGCATGACAGACGACTATTTTATTGACCTGCACCAACACCTGTTTCCCGACTTTGATACCGGAGTAAACTACACTCCATACTTTTGATTTTTTGAAAAACGCGCCAGCTCAAAAAGGCAAAAAAGGCATCACCCAAGCAGAACACTTGGCTAAGCCAGAACAGACAGGAAGAAAAATGCAGTATCGCACAGACCCACGAAG
Source organism: Coriobacteriia bacterium (assembly GCA_009781525.1). Taxonomy (GTDB): domain Bacteria; phylum Actinomycetota; class Coriobacteriia; order Coriobacteriales; family UBA8131; genus WQXZ01. The sequence continues at coordinate 7,044 of WQXZ01000056.1, forward strand.
CGGCAATCAACTATCAATACTGGGGTTCGGCATGATGCGTCTGCCGCGAGGGCTAACCGGAATCGACCAGGATAAGACCACAGCCATGGTAAGTCTTGCGATTCAGGAGGGCATAAATTACTTTGACACAGCCCACGTCTATGCAGGCAGTGAAGAGGCAACCGGAAAGGCACTGGCTGCTGCCGGCATGCGAGCGCAGATCTTTCTAGCCACAAAACTTCCGCACCAAAAGTGTCGAAGCTATTCTGATTTCGATCACTACTTCAACGAGCAGCTGACCAGGCTGCAGACAGACTACATCGACTACTACCTGATACACAATCTACCAGCGGCTTCTGCCTGGCAGCGCTTGCTGGATATGGGCATCGAAGGCTGGCTTAAAGAAAAGCAAGCCAGCGGACAGATCAGGCAGATCGGTTTCTCGTTTCATGGTCAGCAAGCAGACTTTCTGGAGCTTCTTGAAGCATACGACTGGGATTTCTGCCAAATACAGTACAACTACCTGGATGTCAGCTTCCAGGCAGGTCAAATAGGCTTAAAGGCAGCCCACGAAAAAGGCATGATGGTAGTAATCATGGAGCCCTTACGCGGCGGTAAACTGGCAACCGGCCTTCCGAGCAGAGCCGTGCAGGCAATGCAGCGCGTAGAGCCACAGTCTTCTCAGGCATCATGGGCGTTTCGCTGGCTCTGGAACCAAGTTGAGCCAACCGTAGTGCTATCTGGTATGGGCACGACCGAGCAGCTGCTTGACAACCTGAACACCGCTGCAAACGCAACCGCAGGCATGCTGACCGAAGAGCAGGAGAAGGTCATCGACCAAACCGTCACCGCTATTCAGGTTGGTTACAAGGTGCCCTGCACCGGCTGCAACTACTGCATGCCCTGCCCACAGGGCGTGAACATCTCCGGCTGCTTTGCCGCCTACAACACCAGAACCGCGCAAGGCCTGATAGCTGGCTACATGCAATACTTCACAGGCACAGGCGCCAATCGCAAAGACCGCTACAGCGGCCCGAAAAACTGCATCGCCTGCGGAAACTGCGAAAAACAGTGCCCACAGAACATTGCCATCATCGAGTCGCTTGCAGAAGTTAAAAAACGCATGGAACCTTTCTGGTTCGGTGCCCTACAGGCAGCAGTCCGTCGTTTCAGCGCCTAAGTACAAATATCTGGATAAAACCACCTCTGTCTAGCCTAACCCTGCACCAACCCAAATCCCGGTGACAGGCGGGTCTCCAAATCCCCCGCGTCAAAAAATCCGAGTTGATGGCAGAGATTGACGATTGTGGCGATTTAAGCGTAACCAGTAACTCCCAGAACATTTAATAGTTTTGAGAATAAGCCTCTGACCAGCGCATTTGTAAAATGCACACATGATCTTTCAATGAAAGCAGCTTTATTCAGGAGCCAAAATCGCCACAATCGTCAATCTCTGCCATCAACTCGGATTTTTTGACGCGAGCCTATCTTTTAGGTTGACCGAGGTAACCTAGTAGACCGTTCTGTAAATAACACATATAAGGTTCCGTAATATGATATAGTACTCCTAACCGAATGGAAGGGGTGTACCATGGCCAGAACAAGAACGAAGCCAGTGATATTGGACGGCGAGCAGAGAAAGGAGCTGGAGCAGATAGGAAGATCAAGGACAGACGAAGCGAGACGTGTACAGAGAGCCAAGATATTACTCATGGCATCTGAGGGCGCCAGCGACAACAAGATAGCAGAGGCGGTCAAAATGAACAAAAGCTCAGTCAGGAACACAATAGCGAAGTTCTATGGGCTTGGGGTTCATGCTGCACTCGGGGACCTGGCAAGACCCGGCAGACCTGCGGTAATCACAGATGACGCCAAAACATGGGTCAAAAGCCAGGCATGCATCAAGCCCAGGGAGTTGGGCTACGCGCAGGAGTTATGGACAAGCCGATCTTTGGCTACGCATATAAAGAAGCACTGTCTGGATGCAGGGTTTTTTGAGCTCGCAAATGTCTCACCATCAAAAATATGGACAATACTGGATGAAGATGACCTCAAGCCCTGGCGCATAAGCTACTATCTTGAGCGGCGCGATGAGGACTTCGATAAAAAGATGGATGATGTACTCATGGTGTACAAGGAGGTAAAGCTTAAACTTGAGGGCGATGAAGAAACCGAGGAAGTCTATGTCTCCTTCGACGAAAAACCCGGTATCCAGGCTATTGCCAATGTTGCAGCTGACCTTGCTCCTCGCAAGGGTAATGGAACGGTTGGGCGTGACTATGAGTACAGGCGGCTCGGTACGGTTTCTTTGTTGGCTGGTTTAAACCTCATTTCCGGCGAGGTGATTCCTTTAGTTTGCGATACCCACAAAAGCTCTGACTTTATCGACTTTTTGAAACTCGTAGACAAAAAGTACGAGGGAGCAAGGCGTATCAAGGTGGTATTGGACAATCATACAGCCCACACCTCAAAGGAGACAAGGAAATACCTCGATGGTGTTCCTGGCCGCTTCGAGTTTATCTTTACTCCCAAACACGGCTCATGGCTAAACCTTGTAGAGAGCTTCTTTGGCAAGCTAACCAGGGTATGCCTGAAAGGTATACGTGTAGCGTCAAAGGCAGAGCTTGTCGAACGGATCTACCAATATATCGACGAGATAAACACTGCTCCTGTCGTTTACCGCTGGAAGTACAAGCTAGACGAGGTTACGGTTTAATAAGGTGGGTTATTAACAGAACGTTCTACTAGTGACCTAGTGATTG
>WQXZ01000057.1 GCA_009781525.1 Coriobacteriia bacterium
AGCTCGACGAAGTCGATTGCGTCCTAAACGCCATGGTCGGGTCAGCTGGACTGCGCGCCAGCTTCACTGCGATAGCTGCAGGCAAACGGCTGGCGCTTGCTAACAAAGAGTCCCTGGTGGTCGGTGGCGACCTGCTGATGAAAATGGCTGCGCCGGGTCAGTTGATTCCGGTCGACTCAGAGCACTCAGCAATCTTCCAGTGCCTGGCAGGCGAGCGAATCGAGGATGTCGAGCGCCTCTGGTTGACAGCCTCAGGCGGCCCATTCCGCGGCTGGAGTCGCAAAGACCTGGCTAACGTGCAAGCCTCCGACGCTCTGGCTCACCCAACCTGGCGGATGGGCGCAAAGATAACAATCGATAGCGCAACCATGATGAACAAAGGCTTGGAGCTAATTGAGGCAATGCATCTTTTCGGTCTTCCTCTAGATAAAATCTCGGTTATTGTTCATCCGCAAAGTATCATTCACTCGATGGTGGAATACCGTGATGGAAGCATCAAAGCGCAGTTGGGTGTTGCTGACATGCACACTCCGATACAGTATGCGCTTAGTTATCCAGAACGCTGGGAGAGCAAAACGCAACCATTGGACTTTTTCACATTGCGCACACTGTCGTTTCGGGCGCCGGACGTTAAGACATTTGCCTGTCTACAGCTTGCTATTGATGCAGCGACAACCGGAGGAACAGCTCCTGCTGCCCTGAACGCTGCCAATGAAGAAGCTGTTGCAGCGTTCTTAGTTGGTCAGATCGGTTTCTTGAATATCGAAGACTGCGTGCGTGCGGTTTTAGAGGCGCATCAAGCCAAGGAGGTGCAAAGCGTCGAGCAGCTGGAGAGTGTGGATGCTGAAGCACGCTATCAAGCCCAACTGTTCATTGCCGGTTTACAGTAACGCATAGCATGCTGCTATACATGCCGACGCTGGCGAGTTACAAAGCTCTCACCAGCGTCGATTCGATTCTTACTAGCCAAGAATCTTCTGCAGATCAGCTTCAGGGGTCGAAATCGGGGTTAGGTCGAATTCCTGCACCAATACATCAAGTATGTTTGGTGAAACAAACGCTGGTAGACTTGGCCCGATGTAGATATTCTTAATGCCAAGAGCCAGCAAAGTAAGCAGGATGCTGACAGCTTTCTGCTCATACCACGAGAGCACCAAGGTCAGCGGCAGCTCGTTGACCGAGCACTCAAAAGCCTCAGCCAGTGCAACCGCTACCTGTATCGCGCTGAAGGCATCGTTACACTGCCCCATATCCATAATGCGAGGAAGCCCACCGATTTCACCGATATCAAGGTCGTTAAAACGGTATTTACCGCATGCCAGCGTCAAAATCACAGTGTCTGCAGGAGTCTGCTTGACGAGCTCAGTAAAGTAACTCCGCTCCGACTTGTCTCCGTCACAGCCGCCGACCAGCAAGAAATGCCTAATCGCACCTGCCTTGACAGCATCAATCACAGTGTCCGCTACAGATAGAACCGTGTCCCTGGCAAATCCTGTCATCATCGATTTGCCACCATTGATGCCGGTCATCGGGCGAACCTCTGCATAGCCACCCAACTCCAATGCCTTTTCAATAACAGGGAAGAAGTTCTTATCCTCACCTATGTGAACTACGTCGGGGTAGGACATCACTGCGGTGGTGAATACCCTGTCGGCGTAGCTTTTGCGAACGGGCATCAGACAGTTGGTAGTAAACAGTACTGGAGCGGGAATGTCAGCCAGCTCGCTTTGCTGGTTTTGCCAAGCAGTGCCGAAGTTGCCCTTCAGGTGGGCGTATTTTTTCAGCTCGGGGTAGGCGTGCGCTGGTAGCATCTCGCCGTGGGTGTAGATGTTGATGCCTTTGCCCTCGGTCTGCTCAAGCAGCAGCTTGAGGTCATAGAGGTCATGCCCAGAGATGACGATGAATGGACCGGGTTCTATATTCATTGTGACCTGGGTTGGTTCAGGTATGCCGAAAGTGCTGGTGTTGGCTTGGTCGAGCAATGCCATGCATTTGAGATTGACGTTTCCGAGTTCAAGCACCAGGGGTAACAGCTCGTCAGCAGCCAAGTTCTCACCGATAGCCTGCAGGCCTTTTTGCAGGAAATCGAACACATCCTGGTCTGATTTACCCAGGATGCTTGCGTGATAGGCGTAGGCAGCCATACCGCGTAGGCCGAACAGCAGTAATGACTTCAGGGAGCGAATGTCCTCATCGTCTTCCCAGAGTAGGTTCATATCGTAAGCGGCATTCTTGTCGCAATCCGCATCGCAGGCTGCGCATTCTGGAACCAACCTGACTTTCTGGTCTTTGATTGCATTGATTTGTTGGGTAATGCTGTCATTGTTGAAGTTCACGTTGGTTAGCGTTGTGAACAGTCCCTCCATGATTGCCTGGTAGGTTAAGCTGTCAGGCTCTGTGCCATCCATGGCTCTGGCAAGCCCGATCAGCTCACCGGTAAGTTGGTCTTGCAGTAAGGCGGTATCAGCTTTCTTGCCACACACTCCATTTAACGTACAGGCTTTGCCACTTGCAGTCTGCTCACACTGAAAACAGAACATATTCATGTTCTTCTCCTCCTAATTCTTTTGTTTGCCATCGGTAGTGAAGATGATTACCTGCTGGGGAATCGATTTGCCAGAGTTGGCGATTGCGGTTTTGACTGCGGCCTCGATTCCGCTACAGCAGGGTACTTCCATTCGGGTAACTGTGATTGACGCTATGTCGTTCGATGTGATGATTTCGGTCAGCTTATCGGTGTAGTCGATGCCATCCAGCTTGGGGCAGCCGATCAAGGTGACGCGGTTTTTCATGAACTCGCTGTGAAAGTTGCCGTAGGCATAGGCAGAACAGTCGGCAGCAATCAGCAGGTTGGCGTTCTGGTAAAACGATGCCCGGGTAGAGACCAGCTTGATCTGCACCGGCCAGTTGTTCAGGTGGGTGCCTGGAGCCGATGGTGCGAGTTGCTCAGGTTCATGCATGTGGGCAGGCTCATCGAGGTCGGTGGGGTGGGGGTGGTCACCGCCGCTGCTGGTGTGGTCATGGCTGCCCGAGCCGTAGTCGCCATCGGTGTGACCTGTGGTGATTTTCTGAAGATTTACCATAACCGCTGCTTCGTCGTAGTCGGCTGCTTCACGGCGCTCAAAGCTGATTGCCTCTTGCGGGCAAGCGGGCAAGCAGTCGCCAAGCCCATCGCAATAGTCGTCTCTAAGTAGTGTTGCCTTGCCATCAATCAAGCCGATTGCTCCTTCGTGGCAGGCAGCAACGCATAGCTCGCAGCCATCACACTTTTCTTTGTCGATTCTAATTATCTGTCTGATCATAGTAAGACCTCCAAAACCTCCGAAAGCTCCAACGGCTCAAAAACTCTAACGCCCCTGAAACCTCCAACGACTCAAAATCTCCAACGCCCCTGAAACCTCCAACGACTCCAACGCCCCCGAAACCTCCCTTTACTGATTTATGAGGGTATGATAGTGTGTCATTTGCAATATTTCGGTTGCAAAAGCAACGAAAGGGTGGTAAATGCGACAAATATTTGAAATAGTCAAGGACAATCTCTTATTTACTGATATCAGTTTCAGCGACTTTGAACAGATGCTTGACTGTATGACTGCTAAGGTCGCCAAGTATGGAAAAGACGAGATCATTCTGTTGTCGGGTGACACAATCGACTTTGTCGGACTGGTTTTGTCTGGTAGCGTGCGTATTATCAAAGAGGATTTCGAGGGACGCACCACGATTTATGACGAGGTTGGCGTTTCTGAGGCGTTCGGCGAGGTCTTTGCCTGTGTTGAGGCTGCGCATAGTCCTGTTACCATAGTCTCCGCGGAAGCCTCGGAGATTCTATTCATCGATTATCGCAAAATCATCTCTTACTGCAGCAACGCCTGCCCTTTTCACTCTCAGTTGATTGCCAACATGCTGAAACTGGTTGCCAGGAAAGCGCAGATGCTGAACCAGAAAATCGAGATTCTCTCTCAGCGTACAATCAGGGACAAGCTGATGTGCTACTTTAACTTCGAGCGAGGTGCAGCAACGAAATTCAAGGTTCCATACAACCGGGGAGAGATGGCAGACTATGTTTGCGTGGATCGTAGCGCGATGTCGAAGGAACTATCCAAAATGCGCGACGAAGGTCTGATCGAGTACTTCAAAAACGAGTTCGAGATACTGCAATAGTGGGCTTCATAACAGGCTGCGAAAGCAAAGGCTAGCTTATGAGGAAAGCCCGAGCCATATTGATTGCTGCTCTGGTTTTATGCATGACAGTGGCAGTAGGCATCACTTTTTCTATCAGTCAGAAGGCGAAGCAGCAAACCCCCAGCGTTCGATTGATCAGTGAAGGTAGCTACTATTCGGATTTTGAGGTTGTAGACGATCAGGTGCTCATTTGCTGTCGGGTCACCATCGAGAACCCGACAACCAGCGACCTTTCAATTAGGATAATTGCAGATTTCCCTGATGACGTTGCTGCAGGTTTGCTTGCTGATGCGCAGTTGTTTGCGGTTGACTCAAACACCGGGGAGGCTACCTTTGTGATTCCAGCAAACTCGCGAGTGACGATAGATATAACCTTCTTGGGAGAATTTGCAGGAACAGCCGTTAAACATGATCGCATGCTCCCTTCGATAGAGGTTATCATTGTTGAAGGGTGACCGTTCTGTCTCGCGTGGCAATCCAAACAAAAGTCTGGCAAGTAACCCGCGTGCCGCTGTTTACAGGCCGTAAGGGTTTATCCACATGTTAAGGCTATACTAGTCAGCATGGGTATTCTATTGAATTCGGTGAACACGATTTTTTGGGGACTGGTGATGTTCTCGCTGATTGTTTTTGTGCATGAGGCGGGGCACTACACAGCTGCCAGATTGTGCGGGATGAGGGTGCGCGAGTTCATGATTGGGCTACCGGGGCCGAATATCGGCTTTACGATCGGCGACACCAAGTATGGCGTGACGCCGATTCTGCTAGGTGGATATGCGCTGATTGCCGGTATGCAATTCGAGTCCGAGAGCGAGACCTTGGCGAATTCGCTGGCGGTGTTGGCTGATTATGGTGAGCTTGACACCCAAGCAGCATATCGTCTAGACAGAGTTCTCGGTTATGAGTTCAGCACCGACTTAGAACAGCTTGCCGACTGGGGAACCGTTCATCAAACCAAACTGAAGCAGGGCGAGCACCTTTATCAGATGCGCGCGATGGATGGTTTTGCCAGGGGAGAAGCGCGCAGGCTTGACGACTCGATTGGTATGATTGCCAGCGAGCGTAAGAAGACCTTCCTGGGTGCGTCGTATACAAAACGCGTTATCATGCTGATTACCGGCGCGGTCTTTAACCTGGCTTTTGCTATTACTGTTTTTACTGTGGCAATGATGATGGTCGGGGACTTAGAGCCCAGCACTACCATCGCACAGACCACAGAGGGGTCACCAGCTGAGGCAAATGGTGTCGTTGCAGGAGATATTCTTATTTCTATCGATGGCCAGGTGATTCTTACGTGGGACGATTTTTATGAGCTGATTGGAACCTATAATCCTGGTGATACAGTGGTATTGGTTGTCGAAAGGGATGAGCAACCGGTTAGCATGGTGATCACTCTGGCGGAGGGTAGCGGAGGCAGAGCCTATCTCGGAGTGTCTTCAGCCTCCCAGCAGGTTCCGGTAAGCTTTTCTGTTGCGTTTCGGCGCTCGGTTGGTTTTATTGGATTCGTCGCAATAGCTATTGTGGGCTTATTCAATCCAGCTACATTTGGGGAGACAATCAGCCAATCCTCTTCGGTGGTTGGCATTTCGGTTGAGGCATCCAATGCTGCTGCTGCTGGTTTTATGCCATTCATCATCTTGGCTGCTGCATTATCGATTTCGATTGGCCTTATGAACCTGCTACCTTTGCCACCACTTGATGGTGGAAAGATCGTGCTTGAGACAATACAGCGCATTATCAAGCGGCCGATTCCGATGAAGATTATCACCAGCATCTCTTTGTTCGTACTGGTGCTTTTTGGCCTGCTGTTTGTGGTAGTTACCTGGCAGGATATTCAGCGTTACATTCTGGGAGGATGAGCGTTATGGGTTCATCATTTGGGAATATCGGAGCTGCGGGTTCGGCTGGACAGGAACCGCTGAGGTCGGTAGAGTCGAGGTCGGAGGCTGCGGGGTTTTCTGGGTCGTTGTTGTCGCAGCTTCCACGGCAGCTCACACGGCAGGTCTTTGTCGGTGACGTTGCTGTTGGTGGGGGAGCCCCGGTAGCAGTGCAAAGTATGTTGACCGCAAAGACCGACCAGCCTGAAGCCGCGTTGGCACAGATTGCCGCGCTGGCTGATGCTGGTTGCGAGATTATTCGTGTAGCGATTCCTGCGAAAACTTCGCTTCCTGGGTTCGGCGAGATCTGCGCAGCTTCTCCTTTGCCAGTGGTTGCCGACATCCATTTTGATTATCGATTGGCGATTGAAGCCACCAGGTTAGGGGCAGCGAAACTGCGCATCAACCCGGGAAACATCGGCGATCTGGATATGGTTGATGCCATCATCGACGCAGCTGGAGAGGCAGGTATTCCGATTCGTATCGGTGTGAATGCTGGCTCACTGGCTCCTGAGGTAGCAGTATATTCTGACCTTACACTTGCTGAGAAACTGGCTGCCAGCGCGGAGCGCTATGTGGAGCATTTCACCGACCGAGGTTTCTACGACATTGTCGTTTCTGCCAAGGCGCACGACGTTGCGACTACGGTCGATGCGTATCGCATCCTGGCTCGCGAGATTTCCCATGTTCCGCTGCATGTAGGCGTAACAGAAGCGGGAACCTATCTACAGGGCACCGTCAAGTCAGCTGCAGGCATCGGAGCCTTGTTACTGGATGGAATCGGCGACACTATCCGGGTATCGCTGACGGCTGATCCGCTGGATGAGATTTCAGTTGGCTGGGAGATCCTGTCTGCAGTCGGCTTACGACGCCGCAGTCCGGAGTTGATCAGCTGTCCAACCTGTGGACGTTGCGAGGTTGACCTGGTAAGTATTGCCAGTGAGGTTGAGCGACGTCTGTCAGCAGTTGAGCTGCCCCTGAAAGTCGCCGTCATGGGCTGCGTTGTCAATGGCCCGGGAGAAGCACGCGAAGCCGATGTCGGAGTAGCATGCGGTCGCGGTAAAGGAGCCATATTCAGCCAGGGCAAAGTGCTCTACACCGTAGACGAGCACCAGATTATCGATGCGCTGTTCGAGGAGATTGCCAGGCTGTAGTAGGTTGCGGGTGAATCACTCACTGTCATCTCGCCACCACCACTCGACCGACTCGAATCTCGTCTCTCTCCCTCTCAACCCTCTCGACTCGACCATCAACCCCCTCGAACCACAAAATCGCCACGTTGCCAAACCAGAAGCAGTTGGTGGCAAAAAATCGGCTTCGTCGGTGTCTGAAACAAGAGCAGAGACATAAAAGCCGTCAAAATGCGAGCTTTTCAAGCTTCTAGACAGCAAACATGGGAAGAAAACCTCACCCTCGACACCGACGAAGCCGATTTTTTGCCACCAACTGCTTCTGGTTTGGCAACGGTGTAGAGTGAAGCTGCTTTAGGGGTTGATTAGGGTTGATTACGAGGGGTTCTGCTGCGGTACAATAACTCATGATCTTATCCACATGAAAAATGTGTGGATGGTGTTTTGATCTTCGTATAGCTTGGCTATACCAAATATACACAGGTGTCTGGATGTTTGCACCTGCTGACTGCTTCAGTGAAAGGATCCGACATGGCTGCACGTTCTGTTTTGCCCGTCCTGCAAATGAGTCAACTATATGCTCCAACGTTACGGGAGGATCCGGGAGACGCCGAGCTGGCGTCGCACAAGCTGATGCTGCGTGCAGCTATGATGCGCAAGGTGGCTGCTGGGGTTTACTCGTTTTTGCCTTTGGGGTTGAAGGTGCTGCGTAAAGTGGAGCAGATCGTGCGTGACGAGATGGATGCGGTTGGCTGCCAGGAGATGCTGATGAGTATTATTCAGCCTGGTGAGCTGTGGAAGCAGAGCGGGCGCTGGGATGACTACGGGGCTGAGCTGTTCAGGTTAAATGACCGCCACGACAACGTTTTTGCTTTGAGTCCGACACAGGAAGAGCTGATTACTTCGCTGCTGCGGGGTGAATTACGGTCGTATCGCGAGTTGCCAAAGTCGTTTTACCACATTCAATGGAAGTATCGCGACGAGATTCGTCCCCGCTTTGGTTTGATGCGAGCACGTGAGTTTCTGATGAAGGATGCCTACAGTTTTCACTCGAATCTCGATAGCTTAAGGGAGCACTACGACGAGCAGGCTTACGCTTATGGGCGTATCTGCGAGCGGCTGGGGCTGCGCTATGTTGCGGTCGAAGCCGACAGTGGCCAAATCGGCGGTAAGGTGACCATGGAGTTCATGGCGCTGGCTGATTCTGGTGAGGCTGAGATAGTGCACTGTAAGTGTGGCTATGCTGCCAATACTGAGGTGGCGGCGACCAGTATGGTCTTGCAGGCGTACGACGGTGTTGCAGGTGCGGGTGCCGCGAGCGCCGTCGCCGCGGGTGCCGCGAGCGCCGCGAGCACCGCGTGCGCCACCACCGCGGGCGCAGTCGCCCCCACCGCAGGCGCTGTCGCCGCGGGCACTGCGAGCACCGTCGCTGCGGGCGCTGTCGCCGCGGGCACCCCCGCCCCCCTGACTGAAATCCACACGCCGATTGACGGTAGCATTCCCGAACTGGCTGCCTTCCTTGGTATCCCGACCAGCGCAACAGTCAAGGCTCTGGCTGGCAAATCAGCTGACGGACAAGTATACGTCCTCTTCATTCCAGGTAACCACGAGCTGGGTGATGTTAAAGTAAGCAAAGCAATCGACGGCTTCGAGTTTTTAAACGACGAAGAGATCATTACTGCAGGATTAATCGAAGGCTTCATCGGCCCAGTTGCACTGCCTGCAGGGATCAAAGTCATCGCAGACAATTCTCTACAACAGCTACCACACTGGCTGACCGGTGCCAATAAAGCCGACTACCATGTCTCTGGCGCAACCCTCGGACGCGACTTCGACGTCGACGGGTGGGCTGACCTGGCAGCCGCTCAGCTGGGCGACCTCTGCCCTGAGTGCGGCGAGCTGCTGACGGTCGAGCGCGGAATCGAGGTCGGCCACGTCTTCCAGCTGGGCACCAAGTACTCCGACAGCATGGACGCCAAATACATGGACGAAGACGGTGTCGAGCGCCCCTTCATCATGGGCTGCTACGGCTGGGGAGTTACCCGCTCCATGGCAGCTGTGGTCGAACAGATGAACGACGAGTTCGGAATCGCCTGGCCTATCAGTATCGCCCCGGCTGAAGTATGTATAATTCCGCTCGGTCTTGGCGATGATCTGGAGAAAACCGCCCGCCTCTTGGCTGATGAGCTGTCTGCTCTCGGAATCGAGGTGGCAATCGATGACCGTGACGAGCGCGCCGGCGTGAAGTTCGCCGATGCCGATCTGATTGGCTGGCCCTACCAGATAGTCGTGGGCGCACGCAGCCTGGCAGAAGGATACGTCGAGCTTAAGCAGCGTAACGGCATGGTCAAATCGAATCTGGCAGTCGATGAAGCAGTAGCATCGATGGTGCAGATGATCGAAGCTGACCGAGCGCGCTACTACTGAGTACGACAGCTAAACGCGACCATTGAGCCGAGTACTCCAACCAGCTGTATTGAAAAAGTCAGCGTGACAAATATGTCTAAGTTCGGAGAGTTCAATCTGATCGACGCACAGGGGCTACCGGCTCAGGTATGGGCGGCGACCATCACTGCCACCGCGACCA
>WQXZ01000058.1 GCA_009781525.1 Coriobacteriia bacterium
CAGCGTTGCCTACCTGGTAAAAGCCTATTCGGAGCGCTTTGAGGAGGTAGACAAAGCCGTGCTTGAAGCCCTGCGTGCCAGCGGTGCTTCCTGGTGGCAGATAGTGTTTCAAGCGGTTATCCCAGAAACGGTCAGCGAAATTTTTAGTTGGACCTTCATTCGCTTCGAGATCAATTTCGTCAACGCAGTAGCAGTCGGCGCAATTGCAGGTGCCGGCGGAATCGGCTTTCAGCTTTTCCTGGCAGGCAGCTTCTACCACAACATCAACGAGGTCGGCTTCATCACCTATGCCTGCCTGATCGTTGCAGCTGCATTGGAATTCCTGGCAACAAATATCCGCAAAAGGTTCATCTGACAGCAAGGCAGAATGGGTGCAATGAACAACACAAACAAGAGACACCAGACAGCACAGTCCATACATGCAAAAATGACTCGTCATCGCCGAACCCGTATTCTGGTCGAGGGCAATCCCGCGCTGGCTGACCACATTTGCACCGCCATTGAAAGCCAGACAGTAGTCACCATGGTGCAAAGCCCTCACGAGGTGCTGGTGATGAACAAGGTGCGCGAAACAGCCCAAAACTGTCTTTTCTTTCTTGGCGAGGTTCTGATTACCGAGTGCCGAGTCAGCTTGCATCAGAGTATTTCAGTGGATAAAACCACCGTTATTCTGATTGAAAACTCTACTGCTGTTGCCCAATGCTCAGAAGCTGGTCTGACAACCGATGAAGACCACGAATGTAGAGGCGAGCACGATTCTGGAACTCCTGCAACTGCAACAGGTATCGGGCTGATCTTGGGTGAAAACCGTAACCGCGCATATCAACTGGCAGTAATAGATGCCGCCTTCAGCCTGCCTGCACCACTTGTAAATCACGAACAGTGGCTATCGATGCTGATAGACGAAGAGGTCAGACTAGCCAGTCTGGCAGATGAGAATCGGGAATTACTTGATAAAACCCGAGTCGAATTCATCAGCATGTTGACCGAAGAAGACCGCGGGGTGCTTTATGAATAAGCTAAGCATCAGTCAGGAACTGTTCATAACGCAACAAGCATTCAGAGCCACTATGAATGCTTTTGCCAGACCAGGAACCATCCATCAACTGCCGCCAACAGTTAGCGAGTATCTGGGAAATGCATGGCTTGAAACACTGGTCCGGATGCTGATTGACAGTACTTGCAGCCTTGCTGTAGCAGCAAGTAAGCCAGAGCAACTCCGTCAGGCAATAACAGCCGCAACCTTTGCGCAGGCAGTTGCACCACAGCAGGCAGATATCGCATTAGTCGGTTTTGACGCCGAGCTTCAGGCAGCTGAGCGACTACTGGCTGAGTTGCCAGGCGGAACCGACATTGCACCAGAAACCGGCGCTACTGTGATTATCGAATGCGAGAGAATCAGCAAGATTTCTGAAGTAGCTCATTTCTCTGTTACTGGTCCAGGAGTTAAGGCCTGCAACAGCTTCAGCGCCAGCTCAAACTGGTGGATGCATGCTCGCGAGCAGCGGAAAGACCGGTTTCCTTGCGGTATAGATATTATCCTCCTTGACCAATTTGGAAACATGGTTGCACTGCCGCGAAGCTCGCAGCTATCAGAAAACAAAGAGCTAGAAAGCCAGGTTCTCTGATGGCTTATGTTGCAGTAAGTGGAGGTGAAGAGGCAATTGCAGCCAGCCTCGAGCTCCTAAGACGTGAACTTATCCACAGTCAGAAGAATCTGAGTGTTGCGACAATTGTTGCTGCTCTGCCTGAGCTGGTTGACCAGGTGATGGGAGAGAGCTCACTGTACGACCCCAGTCTTGCTGCGCTTGCGTTAAAGCAGGGTGGTGGATCGGTGGAGGAAGCGGTGTTTTTGTTGAGGGCCTTTCGGTCGACCTTGGAGCGTCCGTATGTATCGAGGGTTATCGAAACCGAATCGATGGCAGTCAGTCGTCGGATTTCTGCTGCGTTTAAGGATATTCCTGATGGTCAGATACTGGGAGTCACTCGTGATTACAGCCATCGGCTGATTGACTTTTCGCTGGCTGATGGGGTAGCGGACGAGGAGGGAACTGCGTCGCCGCTTAGGGTAGCGGATGAGGAGGGAACCACACCACCACTCGCAGTAGCCCCCACAACCACACCACCACTCGCCGCAAAAGGCGGCTATCAGAGTCTTCAGAAGGTTGCTGACTATCTGCATGAGATCGGTTTGCTTCAGCGGGTAGAGCCCGATGACACTGAGCCATGCGATATCACTATGGAGCCACTGGTTTTTCCAGCTGCGCGAAGTGCTCGCCTGCAGGCTTTGGCTCGGGGAATGACGCAGGCTGTGATGGCTTTGGGTTATGCCGGAATAAGAGGCTTCGGACCGGCACATCCTACCGTTGGCGAGCTTCGATATGGGCATTTGCCAGTATTGATTGACCACCCCATACAGCCAGGGGATGAGGCTGATGCGTATTACGTCGGCAGCATCGCAGTGACTGAAGTCGAGAGCCTATTTTCTGTTGAGGTGGACTCGCAAGCTGCGAATTCAGCTGCGAATTCAGCAGAGCCAAGTTCATTGGCTTTCGGTATCGGATATGGCTTGGTATATGGCAGAGCTGAAAGTAAGGCTATTGCTATGAGTGTTCTTGATTTTTGTCTGTCACTTAATGACCCCAGGTATCCGACCCAGGATGAGGAGTTCGTGCTCTATCACATTGATGGTATCGAAGCCACAGGCTTTATCTCACATCTGAAGTTGCCGCATTACGTGACCTTCCAATCCAAGCTCAGTAGTGCCCGCATAACCAAAGAAGGACAGGATAAATGATGGCAGAGCGAATAACAGCAGAGTACGTGCGTGCGGAGCAAGCACAGGTTGAGCAAACAGAGACAGGGCAAATGAGGCAGCTATATAACTTCGCCTTTTTTGATGAAGGCTCGAAACGCGAGATTCGCAGGGCGGTTCTAAAGGCGATTGCCATTCCTGGATATCAGGTTCCCTTTGCTTCACGAGAGATGCCGATCGGCCGAGGCTGGGGCACAGGGGGACTCCAGCTTACGCTGGCACTGATCGGATCAGATGATGTACTGAAGGTGATTGATCAGGGGCATGACGGCAGCGTGAACGCTGTCAGCATCAAAAAGCTGGTTGTGGCAACCACCGGCGTGCGGGTAACAGAGAGCAGCAGTGAGGCAACTTTGATTCAGTCGCGCCACCGCATTCCGGAAGTGCCGCTAAGCAGAGAGCAGGTGCTGGTATTACAGGTGCCGACGCCTGAGCCACTACGTGAGATCGAGGCACATGAGCAGGTGACAAGGCGCCTACATGCCGAGGCAGACTATACAGGTGCCTGGCTGGGCCTGTTTGAGCAGATAACCCGATTCGGTTCTACAACCACATCGGCTGACCATCCGGTTCTAGTCAATGGTCGCTATGTTATGGCTCCTTCCCCGATTCCACGATTCGACAACCACAAGCTGCATCAGGCAAAGAACCTGACGCTTTTCGGCGCCGGAAGAGAGAAGAAAATCTATGCTGTGCCTCCTTATACTGATGTTCAGTCGCTTGATTTTGAGGACTATCCTTTCATTGTTGAAGACTTTGCAGGCATCAGCTGCCGAGCCTGTGGAGCAGATTCGGTCTACTTCGATGAGCTGATTGATGCAGACAGTGGTGAGGTTTACTACCAGTGTAATGACACCAACTACTGCCTGACTCGACAGGAACAGACGCTATGAGCGAGCAGCCATTCACAGGTACCTTGCGACTGGTATTTGCTAACGCTATGAGCGAGCAGCCGGTCCTGACCGTGAGCAGACTATCCAGTAGTTTCGGCTCTACCTGCGACTACTGTAAAAATTCGAAAGCGCAGCTGGATCGCAACGTCTGTCCGGTCTGCGGCACCATTCATGCTTTGCGCGAGGTATCAATCGAGGTCTTCTCAGGTGAAATACTGGGAATCGTCGGAGAGAGCGGCAGCGGAAAGTCAACCCTGATGCGCTGCATCTGCTTTGACCAAAGGGCGAGCGCTGGCAGTGTGACCACTGAGCTGGTTGATCAGGGTAAAACCAATCTACTTGAGTGTTCCGCGCAGCAGAAAAGAGCGATTCGAAACACGCTCTTCGGTATGGTCTACCAGAATCCTTGGCTGGGGCTGCGCATGGATTTCAGCGCTATATCCAATATCGCTGAGCAGATGATTGCATCTGGCAATCGCAATGTCAAAGAGATGCGCGAGCGAAGCCTTTATCTTCTTGATAAGGTCAACATTCCCCTGCGTAGAGCCGGAGATGCACCGAGGGAGTTCTCGGGCGGCATGCAACAACGGGTGCAGATTGCCAAGGCGCTATCAAATAATCCGCCGATACTGCTACTTGACGAGGTTACCACCGGATTGGATCTTTCAGTACAGGCAACCGTGCTTGACCTGATTCTCAGTCTGCGACGCGACCTGAACGTCAGCATGATAGTTGTTAGCCACGACCTGGCAGTGATCCGGATGCTCGCAGATCGGACATCAGTGATGCTGGATGGCAAGATCATCGAGCATGGTCTGACCGACCAGATCATGGAAGACCCGCAACACCCATACACCCAACAGCTGGTTCATTCGCTGTTGTGAGCAGAGTAAAGGGGAGAAACAATGGCAAAAACGAGGTTTTATCCAGATAGAACTATAATACGTGGCGGTACAGTGGTGTTGGCTGATCGATTGGTTACCGACCATGATGTAGTCATCGAAGGGGGTAGAATCGTTGCAGTCGAACCTTCGTCGGAGGCGTTACCAGCCGGCTGCAGACTGGTTGACGCGACCGGATGCTACGTTGCTCCAGGCTTTGTCGATATACATTCTGACTACATCGAAAACGTGGCATCGCCGCGTCCATCGGTGGTGATGGACCTGCGTGCTGCCCTGTACGGCGTGGATCGATCGCTGGTTATACACGGGGTGACGACAATCTATCACTCGCTTTCGATTTATGGATACACGCCCTTTGAACACAAGCCGATCAGGCAATTTCAGAATGTGGCAAAGATGATCGAGCTGATTGATGGAATGCGCCTGTCAGAGACCCTCGACCACCTGATTCGCCATCGGCTGCATTTGCGGCTGGAGCTGGACGCGGTTGACCGCTACCACGAGGTCGAGCAGATGCTTCTGGATGGCAGGCTGGACATGCTATCGTTTATGGATCACACACCTGGGCAGGGGCAGTACCGGGACCTGGCTGTCTATTCGGACACCCTGAAGGGCTACCAGGAGCAGCTCAGTGATGCAGATGTGGATAAAATCATCGCTCAGCAGCAGGCACAGCCAAAGCTCTCGTTGGCACAGATCAGCCGGCTGGCGGAGCTGGCTCGCGAGCAGGGTGTTGCAGTAGCGTCGCATGACGATGACACCCAGGAGACCCTGGAGTTCATCTGGAAAATGGGAGCGACAATCTCGGAGTTTCCGATTTCGCTGGATGTTGCGCATAATGCAATTGAGCTTGGCATGCATACGGTTGCTGGCGCTCCGAATGTGGTTTTGGGCTACTCGCATTCTGGTAACCTATCTGCGCGCGAGTCGATATGTCAGGGCGCGACCAGTATTCTTTGCAGCGATTACTATCCAGAAGCTCTGTTGAGGGCGGTGTTTGTGTTGCATAGGACCTGCGGAATCGACCTGGCAGAGGCTTTTGCTTTGGTGACGATAAATCCAGCCCGGGCAGTCGGTATCGACGACGAATACGGCGAGATCGCAGTTGGAAAGCGAGCCGATATCCTGTTGATTCGGGAGCTTCATGCGGGCGTGGTTGCGCAGAATGGCGAGCGCGCGCATGCTGACGAGCCGCACCCCGCAGGCGAATCGCACCCCGCTGGCACACAGCACCCTGCCGGCGAATCGCACCCCGCTGGCACACAGCACCCCGCCGGCGAACCTGAAGAGATAATCGCACTGGTCGAAGAGGTCTTCGTCGAAGGCCGGTCGGTGCTGAAGACCTACTACTCTAAGGTACAGAGAGCTGATGTAATCATGGCGGACACCGACATCCCAGAGCGAACCAACGATGCCGCCAACGATTGCGCAGCAAGACTGCGAGACCGAGCGCAAGAGGCAGCCGAGCTCACCGTCGGAGCTTTACCATGACAGCAATGCTAAGAATCGAAGGTCTCTCCAAGGTGTTTTACCTGTACGAAAGAGACCGACTGATCCAGGGTTGCCAGGACATCGACCTTGAAGTTTCCGCTGGCGAATTCGTGGGTATTACCGGTCGCAGTGGAAGCGGTAAGTCAACCATATTGCGCAGCATCTACCGCACCTATCATCCTCAGTCAGGTGTCATTTGGTATGACTCGCAACGATTCGGTTTGATAGACATGATGCAGGCGTCCGAGCGTCAGGTGATCTATCTCAGGCGCTACGAAATCGGTTACGTTTCACAGTTCTTAAGCGTGCTTCCGCGCACAACAGCCTTTGACACCGTGCTGCAAAGTGCGCTTGAATCGACCTTGATTGACAGGCAGAATGGCAGTGCCCATTACAACCGGGCGGTAAGCGAAACCGAGCGACTGCTCAGGCACTTCAACTTGGATGAAGAGCTCTGGAGCCTTTATCCCCTGACTTTTTCTGGTGGAGAAAAACTCCGTCTTAACATAGCTGCTGCAATGATCAAGCGACCTCGTCTTTTGCTGCTGGATGAACCAACAGCATCCCTGGATAAGGCTTCAAAGTTTAAGGTTCGCGAGTTGATTGAGCAGCTGAAAGAGGGAGGCTGCACCATGTTGGGCATCTTCCATGATCTGGAATTCATGGAAGGTCTATGTGATCGGGAGTACAGTATGCACGAAGGCTTTGTTGATGCTGCCAGTCGGCAATGACGTAACTGGTGGCCTGAAGTCAATGAACAACTGGAGATGTAATGGACGTATCGGCTGACCTGCATATCCATTCGACGGTATCCGATGGGTCCGACAGCTTTTGGCAGGTGCTGAAGCTGGCAGTTTCACATGAACTGACTCATATTGCATTTACTAACCACGATACTGTATCAGGCCTCAACCAGGCTATCAGGATGGGGGAAAGCCTGGGTATCTCTGTGATCGGCGGGGTTGAGATAAGTGCCTGGGATCGAGAGCTGAACAGCAAGGTACATATCCTGGGATTGGGGCTGGCCAGTGAAAACGCCCCATATATTAAGGCTTTGTGCGATCCGTTGCTTGAGCGGCGCTATGTTAATACCAGGTGGCAGTATGAGCAGCTACTGCAGAATTGGGTGCTACTTGATCATCAGGTTGTTGAGTACTACGACCAGATCTCGACATGCCTTTATAAGCAACACCTGATGGCAGCCATTACCGATGAGCCATTTACCAGTTCACTCTATACAGATATCTACCAGACATTATTCAAGCGAGGCGGCATTTGCGATCGAGAGATCAGCTATGTTGACGCTCGAGATGCTGTACGCGCTATCAAACTTGATGGCGGACTAGCTGTTCTGGCGCATCCTGGTCAACAGCAGAACTATGCAGTCGTCCAGCGCCTGCACGATTGCGGTCTTGATGGTATAGAAAAGTACCATCCAGACCATACAGAAAGTGATTGGCGAATAATAGACCGGCTGACTACTGACTATGGTTTGTTTCAAACCGGTGGATCAGATTACCATGGTGCATTTGACTCTCCAGCCGCGCCTGGAGTGCAAAGAATCGACTCTATACCTGCAGCTTTGCGAGAGAAACTGCATTGCTAACGCGCCGAAAGCAGTAATCATGCTTGAAAAGTTCCTGCAGCGCTGTAGTCACCTTGATTTCCGAAAAGCTCCCCGCCGTACGTGGTGCGGTTTTATGTGAAACCTGGGAATCCATCTAGCGCACATCCAGCGCTCCACCGCTCCTGCGCTCCCACCACCGGGACGCTCCCAAAGACCTGCATTGCCAAACCAGATACAGTTGGTGGCGAAAAATCGCCTTCGTCGGTGTCATGGATGAGAGAAATTCTGCGTTATCACAGGTTATGTTAAGTAAAAGCTCGGTTTTCGCTTGGATTTCGTAGCTTCGAGTAACTCTGGACACCGACGAAGGCGATTTTTTGCCACCAACTCCACTCTGATTGGCAACGGGTGGGATTGAGGAGGTTTTACCAAGTGGGCTTAACCAGGCTTAACCAGGTTTGTTGGTTGCCAACGTTCGAAGACTGGGTCTTGCAGCTGAGCTAGCTGTCGAATGAAATGAGAAACGAAGAAGCCACAGCTGGTCTGGAGCAAACGGAGCAAAACCAGCCTCATAGGTTCTCAGCAAAGCCGAGAATAACTTGCTCGATCAATTCTCTGGTGTCCCGGGCGTGGTGCAGCATGACGAATTGCTTTTGAGCGGCAATCTCAAGCAAGGCTCCAGAAAGCCACTCGGTTTCGTCAGCCAATTCGGGAGCAAGGCCTTGGTCACCATACTGGCTGACAAGCGTAACCAGATTTTCGATGTCAGCGTCGTAGTCGGCTGATATGGCGAAAAAGTCATAACGGAATCGCACAATCTGATTCGAAACATAGAAAACCGAAAAGCTACGCTCACGATACGGGCGAACCAGCACCAGAAAAGCACCAAACTCAGGAAAATGGTAGCGCCTTCGGGCTTTTTGTGACAACCAGACCAGCTGGTCAGACTTCTGTTTGAGCTCCGCAGCTTTTTCAAAGTCGAGTGCTTCTGCTGCGAGTGCAATGTCGTCTTGCATCTTAGCGAAGCGAGGGTTTATCCCCATAAGCCAGGTATGGAGGAGGCTGTTTTTTTCAGCTGGGAGGGCGGCTGGTGACAGGCTGCCAGCTGGGGGCTCACCATCTGACAGGCTGCCAGCTGGGATGGCATCCGGTGAGTCTCGCAAAGCTTCGGGGTCTATGGCGCTTTCGAAGAAATGGATCAGTTGCCTGACCTGCGCCTGGTACTGGGCGGGGTCGGCTTGACCGCTGCAGGGAGCCATGCAGCCGTCAAGCAGCCGATAGATGCAGGAGCTTTTGGCGACTGCGAAGCTTGACTGTTCGCACTGGGGTAGTCCCCAGAAGCGGCAGATCACGCTTAAGGAGCCTTTGATGTCGTCGGTGCTGGCGAAGCAGTCGAAGTATCGAGCGCCGTCGTCGCGTGGCTCGGCGCTTGCGGTCAGGGTTGGGTAGGGTGCGTCGGCGGAGATGCGCAGATAGGGACGTGTACGATCGGACTTGAGTTGTGAGTTGTACCATGGCTTGTGATGCTTTATCAGCTTGTATTCGAGCAGCAGGGCGTCAAGTTCACTCTCGGTGTGGTGGTAGGTGATGCTGGCGATGCGGGAGACCATTTCTGCCAGGCGTTCATCTTGGCGGGCGTTGGCGGTGAAGTACGACCGAACGCGGTTTTTCAGGTTTTTCGCCTTGCCAACATAAAGGGTGTTGCCGTGTTTATCCGCAAACACATAGCAGCCAGCCACATTGGGAGCAGCGGTCAGCTGCTCGCTGACCTGGGTGTCTGGCGCTGTGGCTGGTGGTGCTATCCACGGCTGCTCGCGTTTGCGCCGAGGGTTAGACATAGCAGCTCGCCTCAATGTTATGTGAGCGCAGGGTCATATTTATCGCTATCAATCCTCTGTTCGCTCGGCAGCGTTCGTAGCGCCGCAATTCTGCAACTATCATACACTTGATAACGGCTGG